>JAFEEV010000009.1 GCA_018240935.1 Pseudomonadota bacterium | reverse complement strand
ACTTTTTCTCAGCAATTTTATTACCAATAATCTCTTGGATGACTTAAGGCGTGCATCGGGTGTCGGTGAAGCGCGGATTTTCGGCGCGCAAGATTACTCCATGCGCGTTTGGCTGCGCCCCGACCGGATGGCGCAGCTGGGAATCACCACCACCGATATCGCCAATGCCATCCGGGCGCAGAATGCGCAACCGGCGGTTGGCAAGATCGGCCAGGAACCGGCGCTAGCCGATCAACAGCTGGTTTATACCGTGACGGCCAAAGGACGGTTATTGGAACCGGAGGAATTTGAAAATATTATTCTGCGTTCGAGCGGGCCGCGCGGCGTGCTGTATCTCAAGGACGTGGCGCGCATTGAATTGGGTGCGCAAGACTATGCCGCGCAGACTTTGCTGAATGGTGAACCGGGCTTAGGGATCGGCATTTTCTTGCGCACCGGCGCCAATGCGCTGGAAACCGCCGCGGCCGTCAAAGCCAAGATGAACGAATTGCAGCACTATTTCCCCGAGGGCTTGCAGTATTTTATTTCCTACGACACCAGCGTGTTCGTCAAGGCATCCATATGGGAAGTGGTGAAAACCCTCGGCGAAGCGATGCTGCTGGTGGTGCTGGTAGTTTATCTTTTTCTGCAAAGCTGGCGCGCTACGCTGATTCCGGTCATTGCGATACCGATTTCCTTGATCGGCACTTTTGCCGGATTGTGGCTGCTGGGCTATTCGATCAATACGCTGACGCTGTTTGCGATGGTGCTGTCGATCGGGATCGTGGTCGACGACGCCATCGTGGTGCTGGAGAATATCGAACGGCTGATGACGCAGGAAAACCTGCCGCCGGTTGACGCCGCGCTCAAGGCAATGCAGCAGGTATCGACGGCGGTGGTCGCCATGACGATGGTGCTGGCGGCGGTTTTTATTCCGGTGGCTTTTCTCGGCGGAATCGCCGGCGCGTTGTATCAGCAATTTGCCGTGACCGTGGCGGTGGCCGCCGTGATTTCCAGTGCTGTGGCGCTTACCTTGACGCCCACGCTGTGTTCGGTATTGCTGCGCCCGGCGCATCAGCATTCAGTTTTTTTCCGCTGGTTTAACGATCATTTCGATCACGTGCGCGGAGCGTATGTCGGCACGGTCGGTTTGAGCTTGCGTCATAGCGGCCGGAGTGCGCTGTTGTTTGTCGTGCTGATTGCCGGATTGGTTTTGCTGTTGAAGAATATTCCGGATAGTTTTGTACCGCCGGAAGATCAAGGCTACGTCATCGCAGCGGTCATTTTGCCCGACGGCGCCACGCTGGCGCGAACCACCAAGACCGCGAACGACATCAGCACCGAGATGGCCAAGGAATCAGCCATGGCTTTCCAATTTGCCGTGAATGGACTGGATTTCATCGGCGGCGGCAACAAAACCAATGTATCGACGATGTTCGTGCGCTTGAAGGATTGGTCGCAACGCACCACGACGGCTGCCGACATTGTCAATAAGATGTTTTTAGTAGGCGGACAGCAGCCGGACGGCATGGCGATCGCATTTAACCCGCCGGCGATACGCGGCTTGGGCAGTACCGGCGGTTTCGAATTGTACGTGCAAAGCCGCACCAATTCCGATACCGCGCAGCTGACCGCGGTGGTCAATGAATTGATGCGGGCATTGAAACAAGATCCAAGATTGGCCACGGTGAATACTTTTTTGCGCTCATCGGTGCCGCAATATTTTGTCGAAGTCGATGAAGCCAAGGCGATTACCCAAGGTGTTGCCATTGCGGATATCTACGCCACACTGCAAAGCACCATGGGGTCGTTTTACGTCAATGACTTCAATCGCTCGGGGCGGACTTATCGCGTGCAGTTGCAGGCGGAAGCCGCTTACCGCATGAAGGCGGAGGATCTCGGCAAAGTCTATGTACGCGCGGAATCCGGTGCGATGATTCCGTTGTCGGCGTTGAGCAAAGTTAAGCACATCACCGGAGCGGAACAATTGGAACGGTTTAATGGATTGCTGGCGGCAAAAATAGTCGGCAGCGGTGCGCACGGCGTCAGCTCTGGCGAGGCAATCGCGCTGGTCGAGGAAATTGCCGCCGGAACACTGCCGGAAGGTTATCAGATCGCCTGGACCGGCACCGCCTTTCAGGAAAAGAAAATGGGCTACGCGGCGATTTTCGCTTTCAGTTTGGCGGTGGTGATGGTTTTTCTGATTCTCGCGGCGCAATTCGAAACCTGGGCGTTGCCGCTGGCAGTCATCATGGCGATTCCGTTTGCCATGGTCGGCGCCTTGGTGGCGATTTTGCTGCGCGATATGCCGAATGACATTTATTTTCAGATCGGCATGGTGACTTTAATCGGTTTGACGGCCAAGAATGCCATTCTATTGGTTGAATTTGCCAGCCAGCGGATGAAAGAAGGCGTCAGTATCTATGAAGCGGCGGTTCAATCGGCGCAACTGCGTTTCCGCCCGATCGTCATGACGTCGATGGCGTTTATATTGGGCGTCGTGCCTTTGGTGATCGCGACCGGAGCCGGCTCGGCGGCGCGCCAATCGATGGGCACCGGGGTTTTTGGCGGGATGATCATGGCGACTTGCGTGGCGACGATTTTCGTGCCGTTATTTTTTTCCTGGTTTGTACGCTACCGGCATACCAAACCATCCGCAGGTGAGCGCGGTGAGATGCGGCAACCGCCCGGGCTGTCCTATAAGCCGCTCAGAAGAACGCGGGATTAGTTTGCACGTAGTGCTGAATTCTCACGGGTATCTGCGAATGGATTGCTAATTCGGCTACAATCGCACCTATGAATTTAAGCAAAACGAAAATACTGCAACCCATCCAAAAAAAACTGGGGAATACCAACATCATACTGGTCGGTATGATGGGCGCCGGCAAAACGACCATCGGCAAAGCGCTGGCCGGTTCCCTGGATAAGGAATTTGCCGACTCCGATCACGAAATTCAGGAGCGTACCGGGGTGAAAATTCCGGTGATTTTTGAAATCGAAGGGGAAGCGGGTTTTCGCAAGCGCGAATCGGAAACACTGCTGGAATTGACCAAGAAACGAAACATCATTTTGGCGACCGGCGGCGGCGCCGTTTTGCATCCCGGCAATCGCCAGTTATTAAGGCAAAACGGCATCGTGATCTACTTGCGCGCATCGGTCAGCGATCTGTACCGGCGCACCCGGCACGATAAAAACCGCCCGTTGCTGCAAACGCAGAATTTGTATGCCCGGTTGAACGAACTGTATTTGCAGCGCGATGCGCTGTATCGTGAAACAGCGCATATCATCATCGATAGCGGAAAACAGGGTGTCCGATTTTTAGTTCAGAAATTGATCAATAAATTATTATCTCTCGATCTCAACACGATTATGCTAGGCGATCACAGAAATATTATGCAAACCATCACGGTCGACTTTACTTCTTCGGCGGAAAAGCGCAGCTATCCGATTCATATCGGGCACGGCATTTTACAACATGCCGATCTGATCGCAGCGCACTTACCGCAAAAGCGTGTTGCCATCGTAAGCAATACCACGGTTGCACCGCTTTATTTGGAAAAGCTACAAACAGCGTTGAACAAACTGGGAATCCAATCTTTCCCGATAATTCTTCCAGATGGCGAGGCCCATAAAAATTGGCAAACGCTGAATTTGATTTTTGATGCACTGCTGCAAAATCACTGCGAACGCAATACCGCGCTGTTGGCGCTGGGCGGTGGCGTAGTCGGCGACTTGACCGGGTTTGCCGCAGCGACATATTTGCGCGGCGTGCCGTTTATCCAAATACCGACAACTTTGCTGGCGCAAGTGGATTCGTCGGTCGGCGGCAAAACCGGCATCAACCATCCGCTGGGTAAAAACATGATCGGCGCCTTTTATCAACCGCGCTTGGTGCTGACCGACAGCGCTACGTTGGACACTTTACCGGACCGTGAACTGCGCGCTGGTCTTGCCGAGGTGATCAAGTATGGCTTGATTCGCGACCCCGCTTTTTTTGATTGGCTGGAACAAAACATGCACCGGCTGCTGGCGCGCGATCCGGTCACGATGAACGAAGCGATTCAGCGTAGTTGCGAGAACAAGGCGGAAATCGTCGCGGCGGATGAAAAAGAAAAGGGGATACGCGCCTTATTGAATCTGGGGCATACTTTCGGTCATGCAATTGAAAACGGCATGGGTTACGGCACCTGGTTGCATGGCGAGGCAGTTGCGGCCGGAACCGTAATGGCGGCGGAATTGTCGCGGCGCATGAAATTGATTAGTGACGGAGATGTACAGCGGATTCGCAGGATTTTCACCCAAGCCGGATTGCCGGTTGCCGCACCCAAAATGCCACAGGAAAAATATGTGCAATTGATGGCACTGGATAAAAAAGTGGAATCCGGAAAAATGCGCTTTATCGTGTTGAACCGGATCGGTGAAGCAGTGATGCGCGCGGATATTGCACCTGCCGTACTGAACGAAACCATTCTGGCGTGCATGGCGGAATGAGTCAGCCTGTCGCTTACGCAGTATCCGCCGATAATTCCCGCGGACGCGTGATTCATGAAGAACCGCCAGCCGGGCGCAGCGAATTTCAACGCGATCGCGATCGCATCATCCACTCCGCCGCGTTCCGCCGGCTGGAATATAAAACCCAGGTTTTCGTCAATCACGAAGGGGATTTATTCCGCACGCGTTTGACGCACAGCCTGGAGGTGGCGCAAATCGGGCGCTCGATTGCAAGAAATTTGCGACTGAATGAGGATTTGGTCGAAGCCATTACGCTGGCGCACGATCTGGGACACACGCCTTTCGGGCATGCCGGTCAGGATGCGTTGAATGAATGCATGCGCGCTTACGGCGGTTTTGAACATAACCTGCAATCCTTACGCGTCGTCGATGTGCTGGAGGAGCGCTACGCGGCTTTTGACGGCTTAAATCTCTGCTATGAAACCCGTGAAGGAATATTAAAGCATGTTGCCAGAAAAAATATTCCGAAACTCGGCGCGTTGGGAGAACGCTTTGTGCAGCATAAAAGACCTTCGCTGGAAGCGCAATTGGCCAATTTCGCCGATGAGATCGCTTACAACAACCACGACGTCGATGACGGCTTACGCTCGGGTTTGATTACACTGCAACAGTTGCAAGAAGT
>JAFEEV010000099.1 GCA_018240935.1 Pseudomonadota bacterium | reverse complement strand
TGGTTTCGATCACACCGCCACGGGTACCGCCGTTAGCGGCCGCATAAGAAAGCGCCAGATCGCGCGCTTTGCCGGATTTATCCTGATGCACGGCGATCAGCGACGGCACACCGCCGCCTTGCAAGTAGGTCGAACGCACCAGATGACCCGGTCCTTTAGGCGCAATCATGATGACATCCAAGTCGTCACGCGGTGTCACTTGCCCATAATGCACACTGAAACCATGGGCAAACGCCAGGGTCGCACCCTTCTTCAAGCCGGGTTCGATCTCCCTTTTATATACCGCGCCAATTTGTTCATCAGGTAGCAGAACCATAACCACATCGGCATCCTTAACGGCTTCGGCAACTTCCAAGACCTTTAATCCGGCTTTTTCCGCTTTACCCCAGGATAACCCACCTTTACGCAGCCCTACTGTCACTTTCACACCGGATTCGCTCAAATTGTTAGCATGCGCATGCCCTTGCGAGCCGTAACCCAATATGGTTACTTTCTTTCCTTTAATGAGGGATAGATCTGCATCTTTATCGTAATAAACTTTCATTATTTTCCTTTTAAACAAAAATGGGATGGAAACAGACGGGCAATTGAGAAAATTCTATGTAAACGAATCGATTACTCTGGATTACCAGCCCCAAGACCGGGATTTTTCAACAACTTGAATTATACCTTCAAAATCCATTCTCCGCGCCCTATGCCGGAAGCGCCTGTACGGACGGTTTCCAAAACCGCGCTGCGTTCGATCGCTTCGAGAAAAGCATCCAGCTTCGAACTTGTGCCCGTCAACTCGATGGTAAAGGACTTATCCGTCACGTCGATGATGGAGCCGCGGAAAATTTCAGCCAGCCGTTTGATTTCTTCGCGATCCGGACCGACTGCGCGGACTTTGACCAGCATCAACTCACGCTCGATGTGATTACCGTCATTCAGATCGATGATTTTTACCACCTCGATCAGCTTATTCAATTGCTTGGTGACTTGCTCCACGACTTCATCGGAACCGACCGTGACCAGCGTCATACGCGACAAGGTGGGATCTTCCGTAGGTGCTACTGACAATGATTCAATGTTATAGCCACGGGCCGAAAACAGACCTGCTACGCGAGACAAAGCTCCAGCCTCATTTTCCATCAATAAAGAAATAATATGTCGCATTTATTTTTCTACACCAGAATCATTTCAGAAAGACCTTTGCCACCCGGCACCATGGGGAAAACGTTTTCGGTCTGATCGGTAATAAAATCCATGAATACCAGTTGATCTTTCAGTTTGAATGCTTCTTTCAATGCATCCTCGACATCTTCCGGTTTCTCAATCTTCATTCCGACATGCCCGTAGCTCTCGGCCAGTTTGACAAAATCGGGCAGCGCATTCATATACGATTCCGCATAGCGGTTACCGTGGAAGAACTCCTGCCACTGCCTGACCATGCCCATATAGCGATTATTCAAGTTAATGATTTTCAGCGGCAATTTGTATTGCTTGCAGGTTGACAATTCCTGTATGCACATCTGAATACTCGCCTCACCGGTAATACACGCCACTTTCCCTTTCGGATTAGCAAGCTGCACCCCCATGGCGGCAGGCATACCAAATCCCATCGTGCCCAATCCGCCGGAATTGATCCAGCGCCGCGGTTTATCGAACTTATAAAACTGCGCGGCCCACATTTGGTGCTGTCCGACATCCGAAGTAATAAACGCATCGCCTTTAGTAACATTGAACAGCTTCTCAATCACCATCTGCGGTTTGATAATTTTGCTGCTCCGGTCAAATTTCAGACAATCCCGCTCACGCCACAACTCGATCTGCTTCCACCATTCTTTCAATGCGGTTTGATCCGGTTTCTCCTTTTCGGCCTTGAGCAGCTTGATCAGATCTTTCAACACATCCAGAACATCACCGACAATCGGCACATCCACTTTGACGCGTTTTGAAATAGACGACGGGTCAATGTCGATATGAATGATCTTTCTGTTTTCGTTGAAAAAATGCTTCGGATTACCGATCACACGATCGTCAAAACGAGCACCCACAGCTATTAGAACATCGCAATACTGCATCGCCATATTCGCTTCGTAAGTACCGTGCATGCCCAGCATACCGAGCGATTGCCTATCGGTCGCAGGATATCCGCCCAGCCCCATCAGCGTGTTGGTACAAGGAAAATTCAGCATTTGCGTCAATTCGGTCAGTTGCGCCGCCGCATCGCTCAGAATCACACCGCCGCCGGCATAAACCATCGGACGCTTGGCGCTGAGAATCAATTCGGCGGCTTTTTTAATTTGCCGCGCATGCCCTTTGATCACGGGATTATAGGAGCGCATGCTGACCTTATCCGGATACACGAACTTGGTTTTCTGTTGCGAGACGTCTTTCGGAATATCGACCAATACAGGACCGGGGCGTCCTGTCGATGCAATATAAAAAGCTTTTTTAATGGTCAGCGCCAGCTCGGTCACGTCCTTGACCAGAAAATTGTGTTTGACGCAAGGCCGCGTGATGCCGACCGTATCGACTTCCTGAAAGGCATCGAGACCAATGGCGCTGGTAGGAACTTGCCCGCTGATCACCACCATCGGAATGGAATCCATATAAGCCGTGGCAATGCCTGTCACCGCATTGGTTACACCCGGTCCCGAGGTCACCAACGCCACCCCCACTTTATTGCTGGAGCGCGCATAGCCATCCGCAGCATGTATTGCAGCCTGCTCATGGCGCACTAATATATGCCGGACTTTATCCTGCTTGAACAATTCATCATAAATAAACAATACCGCGCCGCCAGGATAGCCGAAAATACACTGCACGCCTTCTTCCTGCAGACAGCGGATGGTAATTTCAGCACCGGTTAATTCCACACTCATGCTTTTTGCATCCCAATATCAATTTCAACAAGTTAAAAAATATTCAAATTTATCATCGCACCGTCAGATCCCCGTTCCGCCGACAGTTAAGCCATCGATACGCAGCGTCGGTTGTCCGACACCCACCGGCACACTTTGTCCTTCTTTACCGCACGTTCCGACCCCCGGATCCAGCAGCATATCGTTGCCGATCATAGAAACCCGCGTCAACACATCCGGCCCGTTGCCGATCAGGGTCGCCCCTTTAACCGGGTAGGTGATTTTACCATCTTCAATCATATAGGCTTCAGCAGCCGAAAAAACAAATTTTCCGCTGGTAATATCAACCTGACCGCCGCCAAAATTTGCCGCATACAAACCATGCTTCACGGACGCGATAATTTCCGCCGGATCTTTATCGCCGTTCAACATATACGTATTCGTCATGCGCGGCATCGGAATATGCGCGAAGGATTCACGCCGCCCGTTACCGGTAACCGGCAGATCCATCAAGCGGGCATTCAGGCTGTCCTGCAGATAGCCTCGCAGTATGCCATCTTCTATCAACACAGTACATTGTGTCGGATTACCTTCGTCGTCGATGTTTAACGACCCGCGCCGCCGCGGAATAGTTCCGTCGTCGACAACCGTAACACCCGGCGCCGCGACACGCTCGCCAACGCGTCCGGAAAAAGCCGAACTGCCCTTGCGGTTGAAGTCGCCTTCCAGTCCATGTCCGATCGCTTCGTGCAGCAATATGCCCGGCCAGCCGCTTCCCAAAACCACCGTCATCGCGCCTGCCGGCGCCGGGCGCGCATCCAGATTGACGGTGGCTTGATGAACAGCTTTCTGGGCATAATCCTGCAAAATTTTATCGGTGAAATAAGCATAACTGAAACGCCCGCCACCGCCGGCCATGCCCTGCTCCCGGCGGCCATTTTCTTCCGCGATCACTTGCAGCGACAAACGCACCAGCGGCCTTACATCAGCCGCAAGCAACCCATCACTGCGTGTCACCAGAATGACTTCATATTCACCGGCAAGCGACGCAACCACTTGGGTCACACGCCGGTCGAGCTGCCGGGTATAACGTTCCAGCCGCTCCAGCAAAGCCACTTTGTCTGCATCTTTGAGGCTGGCTATCGGATCTTCCGGCAAATAAAGCTGTGCCCGCCGATCCAATGCGTTCCGCCTAGCCATCTGCACCGGATGCGCACCGCTTTGATTGGCTATGGCCCGCGTGGCCTGAGCCGCCGCTACCAATGCCGGCATGCTGATATCGTCGGAATATGCAAAGCCGGTTTTTTCCCCGCTGATGGCGCGAACCCCCACCCCTTGCTCGATATTGAAGCTGCCCGACTTGACAATACCTTCCTCCAGCATCCACCCTTCGGAGCGGCTGTACTGAAAATACAGATCGGCATAGTCGATTTTATGCGTCAATATTTGCCCCAATACCTGCTGCAATCCGGCCGCATCGATATCGTAAGGCGATAACAGGCAGCGATCGGCGATCACCAGGAAATCCTTCGGTTCTACTGTGTATTCGGCTGTCATTCTAAGCAATTCCAATAATCGCGCAGGTAGTTAACACGGTTGCAAAGTACGGTGATCCAATGCGGGCAAATTGGTTCGCAAACTGATTTGATATTCGGGATCGATCATCGCCACCACAGCCCCGGAACCGCGCGGCAAGCGCGCCATCACGACGCCCCAGGGATCGACAATCATACTGTCGCCGTTGGTCTCGCGCCCGTTGACATGATAACCGCCCTGACCCGGCGCGATCACATACGCCATATTCTCAACCGCCCGGGCGCGCACCAGCACCTCCCAGTGCGCTTTTCCGGTGATCGCTGTAAACGCCGCGGGCGCCAGAATAATATCAACATTATTCATCAGCCGGAATAGTTCCGGAAAGCGCAAATCGTAGCATATCGACAAACCAATGCGGCCAAACGGAGAATCCACAGTCACCACTTTGTGGCCCGCTTTGATCGTTTTCTCCTCGGCATAGTGTTCATGTCCGAGCTGCAAGCCAAACAAATGAATCTTATCGTAACGCGCGACCTGCTCCCCATTGTCCGCATAGACCAAACAACTATTGTAGACTTTGTCCGGTTCGGATGATGTCAGCGGCACCGAGCCGCCCACCAGCCATATTCCCAAGCGTTTCGCCGTTTCACTGAGGAACCTCTGGATTTGTCCGTCGCCGGGTTGCTCCCGGACGGCCAGCTTATCGGTATCCTTCATCCCCATGATACAAAAATACTCCGGCAATACAACCAGTTCCGCTCCCTGCGAGGCCGCATCCTCAACCAAGCGCGCAGCTTCCTCCAGATTCGCGGATACGCTCGGCCCCGAAGCCATTTGAATGGCGGCGACACGAAAACCTTGGCGTTTTTTGTTCTTCATCATTGATTGTTGCTGTTCATTGTTTAACATAGTAGTTAGCTGATTGTTCTATTGTTCAAAATATTTCCGTCAGGAAACAGGCGCCATCGGTGAGTTCTGTTAATTTGGCATTTTTCTTTTTTAGTGTCACCCTATTGAGAACAATGATTTCACTTAGCAAGCCTGATTCTAGCATTTACTCCGATAACGTTCTATTTTGATTTATGCTTAATCCAAAATGATTTGCCAATCTAATAATCGTAATTTTCAATCATACCGATGACCGCCCAATCGACAGTTGCAACATTGACCGCCGCGCTGCCGTTCAGCCGTTATGTCCAGCGCCTGTTGGACAGCGAACCCGCGCGAAAAATCGCACTGCAAGAAAAGCTCCTGTTCCCGTTTCGCCGGAATGAAATGCAAGCCTTTCTCAATTCGCAAACCGAACCAATCGCCGATGAGGAAACGCTGCATCGCATCCTGCGGGATTTACGCAAACAAGTCATGCTCCGGTTAGCCGTGCGCGACATCAGCGGTATGGCCGATTTAACCGAAGTCATGTCGTGCATGACCGATCTTGCCGAAGTTGCCGTCAATTTTGCGCTCAAGCACCATGAAATCTGGTTCACACAGCCCGATCGTTTTGGATTTCCACGCGGGGAAAACAGCCACACGATTCAACATCTGCTGGTGGTCGCCATGGGAAAGCTGGGCGGCGGCGAACTCAATGTATCGTCCGATGTCGATTTGATCTTCGTTTATCCTGAGGACGGTGAAACCGATGGCGCCAAATCCATTTCAAACCATGAATTTTTTGCCCGTCTCGGCCGCAAACTGATCGCCAGTCTCAATGACCTGACGACCGATGGCTATGTATTCCGGGTCGACATGCGGCTACGTCCGCATGGTGAAAACAGTCCTTTAGCCATCAGTTTCCCTATGCTGGAAGAATATTTCATCAAGCAAGGGCGGGAATGGGAACGGCACGCCTGGATCAAAGGCCGGGTCATCTCCAATCACACCGGCACGGATGCCGAATCGGTTTTAATGGAAAAAATTGTCCGGCCGTTCGTGTTCCGCAAATATCTGGATTTCAGCGCGTACGAATCGATGCGCCGTCTGCACGCGCAATTGCGCAAGGAAGTCGAACGCCGTGAAATGCACGACAACATTAAACTGGGGCCTGGCGGCATTCGTGAAATCGAATTTATCACGCAGGTTTTTCAATTGATTCGCGGCGGCCGCGATGTGGATTTGTGTATCCGCCCGACACTCGGTGTGCTGCAGCGCCTGCAAAAAAAACAGCAACTCCCGGCGGAAACCGTTGCAGAACTGACCGATGCTTACCTGTTCCTGCGCAAACTGGAACATCGCCTGCAATATCTCGACGACCAGCAAACGCAGACACTACCGTTAAATGCCGATGATCAGACGCTGATCGCCACAGCCATGGGATTTCCCGGTTATGCGGCTTTCATGGAGCAGCTCGATATTCACCGGAAGGACGTAACGCGTCATTTTGAGCTCATTTTTGCTACTCCGCGGAAGTCGCCCGCGCATGACACGCTGGCCAATTTGTGGCAAACCGAAACGCAAGATACTTCGCAAACCGAAGCTGCCGCCATGCATCTGAGCACGTTTGGATTCAGTGACCCGGTCAAAATTTCGGAGCGATTACGGTTGTTTTATCAGAGCAGTTTTTATCAGCACTTGCCTGAAACCAACCGTGAGCAAATCAATACCTTGATCCCCTTGCTGATTGAAGCGCTAGCCGGGTTGCCGCCGGTTGAAACCACGCTGGAACGCATGCTGCAATTGATGGAAAAAATCAGCCCGCAGGCATCGTATCTGGCGCTCCTGCTGGAACACCCGCACACCTTGCATCGCGTTGCGGAACTCGCCAGCATCAGCCGGTGGGCGAGCGACTATCTCGGGCGTCACCCTATCTTGCTGGATGAATTACTGCGGCAGGATTCCCCTCATCCCGTTCCCGACTGGCATGTGCTCAGCGACGAACTCTCGTACCAGCTGAATCATGTCAACAACCCCAAGGATAACGTCATCGAGTGGCAAATGGACGTTTTGCGCCACTTTCAGCACGCTCAAGCATTCCGGCTGCTGGTCACCGACCTGGAAGGTTCATTGTTGCTCGAGACGCTCAGCGATCATCTGACCGCCTTGGCCGATCTGATATTGGAAACGGTATTGAATTTGGCGTGGAGCGGCTTGAAAAAACGCCACCGGGAAAAACCCGCGTTTGCAATTATCGGTTACGGCAAGCTGGGCGGCAAGGAACTGGGGTATGTTTCCGATCTCGATTTGGTTTTCCTCTATGCAGACGATCATGCCGATGCCGCGGAGATCTATACCAAGCTGGGGCAAAGCATCAACGCCTGGCTCACTCGCCACACATCGGCAGGCCTGTTGTACGAAACCGATCTGCGCCTGCGCCCTAATGGCGCTTCCGGCTTGCTCGTCAGCTCGATGGAATCTTTTGCGCAATACCAGCGCGCGCAAGCTTGGGTATGGGAGCATCAGGCATTGACCCGGGCGCGCTTCGTCGCAGGGGATCAGGAAGTAGGCAAGGA
>JAFEEV010000098.1 GCA_018240935.1 Pseudomonadota bacterium | reverse complement strand
CCTGGGGTAAAGCGGAAAAAGCCGGATTAAAGGTCTTGGAAGTTGCCGAAGCCGTTAAGGATGCCGATGTGGTTATGGTTCTGCTACCCGATGAACAAATTGGCGCGGTATATAAAAGGGAGATCGAACCCGGCTTGAAGAAGGGGGCGACCCTGGCGTTTGCCCATGGTTTCAGTGTGCATTATGGACAAGTGACACCGCGTGACGACTTGGATGTCATCATGATTGCGCCTAAAGGACCGGGTCATCTGGTGCGTTCGACCTACTTGCAAGGCGGTGGTGTGCCGTCGCTGATCGCCGTGCATCAGGATAAATCCGGCAAAGCGCGCGATCTGGCGCTTTCTTATGCGGCCGCTAACGGCGGTACCCGTGGCGGTGTGATCGAAACCAGTTTCCGCGAGGAAACCGAAACCGATTTGTTCGGCGAACAAGTCGTGCTGTGTGGCGGTTTAACCGCGTTGATTCAAGCAGGTTTTGAGACGCTGGTAGAAGCCGGTTATGCGCCGGAAATGGCATATTTCGAGTGTCTGCATGAAGTGAAATTGATTGTCGATCTGATTTATGAAGGCGGCATCGCTAATATGCGCTATTCAATATCCAATAATGCGGAATATGGTGATGTGTCACGCGGGCCGCGCATTATTACTGATGAGACCCGCGCGGAAATGCGCAAAATTCTGCGTCAGATTCAAACCGGTGAATATGCGCGGGAATTCATTCTGGAAAATCAAGCCGGCGCACCGGTGCTGAAAGCAAGCCGCCGTATCGCATCCGAACATCAAATCGAGCAAGTGGGCGCCAAGCTGCGCGATATGATGCCATGGATCAAGAAAAATAAACTGGTTGATCAAGGGAAGAACTAAAGAATTACACGGTTCTTTATTATTCCGGTTTTGGTTTTTTTACCTTTCAAGTTTTTGTTGTAATTATTTTATGGCTCATTATCCTCACCCTATTATTGCCCGTGAAGGCTGGTTGCATATTGCAATTGCATTTACTGCCGCCATTGGTGCGACAGAATTTCTCGGCTGGCTTTGGGCGATTCCATTCTGGGTAATCGCGTTGTTTGTTTTGCAGTTCTTTCGTGACCCGCCACGCGAAGTGCCGGCCGATCGCAATGCGATATTGGCGCCTGCGGATGGCAGAATTGTGGCGGTAGAAAAAACGCAAGACCCCTATCTGGATCGCGAAGCGCTGAAGATTAGCGTGTTTATGAATGTGTTTAATGTGCACTCCAACCGCAGTCCGGTTGACGGTGAAGTACGCAATAAGTGGTACTTTCCCGGTAAATTCATTAATGCGGACTTACCCAAGGCTTCGCTGGAAAATGAACGCAATGCGTTATGGATCAAAACGGATCAAGGTGCCGATGTGACTTGTGTCCAAGTGGCCGGTTTGATTGCCAAGCGGATACTTTGCCACGTGTCGCCGGGCGATCATTTGGCGCGCGGTCAGCGGTTCGGTTTTATCCGGTTCGGTTCGCGAGTGGATGTTTATTTGCCACTGAATACTAAAGTGAATGTCAATATCGGTGACAAAGTGTCGGCGACACTGACTGTATTGGCGGAATTTCGCGAAGAAGCCAAAGCCGTGGCTTAATAAAAAGAGATACGGGTCTAATTTCTGTGCGCGCCTCACGCCGGTATCTCGGAAAACTATGTCTGCCGTTAATCGAGCTCTCTTGGAGGTTCTGTTTTAATTTTTTGTGTGATTTCCGTTATCCCTATTCTTTTATGAAACGCTCATGATGCCCGATTCTCAACCAGAACGTACCGTACTGAAGGCCAGGTTGCGGCGGCGCGGCATCTATTTGTTACCCAATTTATTTACTACGGCTGCACTGTTTGCCGGATTTTATGCCATTGTGCAGGCGATGAACGGAAACTTTGAATATTCGGCCATCGCCGTTTTTATTGCCATGGTGCTGGATGGACTCGATGGCAGAGTGGCGCGATTGACCGGTACGCAAAGTGAATTCGGTGCGGAATACGACAGTTTGTCGGATATGGTTTCTTTTGGGGTCGCACCGGCATTGATCGTGTATGAATGGGCATTGAAGGAAATGGATCAATGGGGCTGGATCATTGCATTTATTTATTGCGCCTGCGCAGCCCTACGGCTGGCGCGTTTCAATACCAACATCGCAGTGGTCGATAAACGTTTCTTTCAAGGTTTACCCAGTCCGGCAGCGGCTGCATTGATCGCAGGGCTGGTTTGGGTGACGATCAATTTTCACATACAAGGAAGCGATATTAAGTGGCTGGCTTCTATTGTGACTTTATTCGCGGCATTAACGATGGTCAGCAACATTCCTTACTATAGCGGTAAGGAGTTTAATTTGCGCCGCCGCGTGCCGTTTTTCTCGGTCTTGTTAATCGTACTGTTCTTTTTTGTGTTGATTCCGAGTCACCCGCCGCTGGTATTGTTTATTTTGTTCGGAGCTTATGCTTTTTCCGGTTATGTGATTAAATTATGGCGTTTGGGCAGGGGTAAGAAAAGTAGCGAAAACCCCGGTACTTGAAGATTACCTATTGCATCGAAAGAAAAAACTATTTATATTCTCGCCCACCATGTTTGCTAAAAGTTATATCCATTCACTGCAGTTTGCCCCGGTTCCGATGACTCTAGCGGAACTGTTACTGCGCCTTGCGCGCTAAAATTTTCTTTCCCTACTCCCCTTTCTTCCCGATAAAATTCGCATGACGAATTTTATGATCCATTAAGGTTTTCTTCCTCAAGCGGAGAGCATAATGCAAAAGCATTTGATTATTTTTGATACGACGTTGCGTGACGGTGAACAAAGTCCCGGCGCATCCATGACAAAAGAAGAAAAGGTGCGCATCGCCTGGCAATTGGAGCGCATGGGTGTCGATGTCATCGAGGCCGGTTTTCCGGCAGCCTCCAACGGCGACTTTGAAGCTGTCAAGGCAGTCGCGGATTCGGTAAAAGACAGTATTGTGTGCGGGCTGGCGCGGGCGATCGAAGCGGATATTCAGCGTGCCGGAGAGGCATTGAAAGGCGCGCAATCGGCTCGTATTCATACGTTCATTGCAACATCGCCGATTCATATGAAGAAAAAACTGCGGATGTCGCCTGACCAGGTGATCGCGCAGGCGGTGAAAGCGGTGAAATGGGCGCGCCAGTACACCGATAACGTTGAATTTTCACCGGAAGACGCCGGCCGGTCGGAAATCGATTTTCTGTGCCAGATATTGGAAGCCGTCATTAACGCCGGTGCAACGACATTGAATATTCCGGATACGGTGGGTTACACCATGCCGGATCAATTCGGCAAGCTGATTCGAAATTTGCGCGAGCGCATTCCAAATTCCGATAAAGCGATTTTTTCGGTTCATTGCCATAATGACTTAGGACTGGCTGTCGCGAATTCACTGGCTGCCGTGATGAATGGCGCGCGCCAGGTGGAATGCACCATCAATGGCCTGGGAGAGCGCGCCGGCAACGCTTCGCTGGAGGAAGTCGTCATGGCGGTGCGCACCCGCCAGGACTATTTCCCGTGCGATACAAAAATCGATACCACGCATATCGTCTCGGCCAGTAAGCTGGTATCAGGGATTACCGGCTTTCCGGTGCAGCCCAATAAAGCGATTGTGGGCGCGAATGCTTTTGCGCATGAATCCGGCATTCACCAGGATGGTGTGCTAAAACATCGCGAGACCTACGAAATCATGCGCGCCGAGGATGTCGGCTGGGGCGCGAACAAACTTCTGCTGGGAAAACATTCCGGCCGTAACGCATTTCGTAACCGTCTGATGGAATTGGGAATTGAGCTGGAATCGGAAGAAATGCTCAACAACACGTTCATGCGTTTCAAGGAATTGGCGGATAAGAAACATGAAATCTTCGATGAGGATTTGCAAGCGCTGGTTTCCGATGAAGTGTTGGTGTTGCAGGAGCGTTACCGGCTCATATCGCTCACGGTGCATTGTGAAACCGGCGAGGTGCCGTATGCGCGTATCGTGATTTCCGATGACGGCAAGGAGATGCGCGCGGAATCCGAAGGCAGCGGGCCTGTAGACGCTACTTTCCGCGCGATTGAGAAGTTGCTGTCGAGCGGGGCCAAGCTGCAATTGTTTTCAGTGAACAATATTACCAGCGGAACCGATGCGCAAGGCGAAGTGACTGTGCGGTTGCAGAAATCCGACCGCATCGTTAACGGTCATGGTTCGGATACCGATATCGTCGTGGCTTCGGCGAAAGCTTATCTGAGCGCGTTGAATAAATTGCACAGCAAACTCGAGCGGGCGCACCCGCAGGTTTAAGCGGGAACTTGAAAGACAATCGTTGAATGGAAACGCAGGTGACATGAAGATGAAATATAAATTGATCGTGCTATTTTGTGTCACTGCCGTGTTGCGGAGTTTTCAGGCGCACGCATTCCAGTTTCAGGATGTGACCGGGAACAGTCACAAACTCTCGGATTACAAGGGACGCTCGG
>JAFEEV010000097.1 GCA_018240935.1 Pseudomonadota bacterium | reverse complement strand
GGCCGGAAACCGTTCCGCGGCACTGATCGGTTCATCCATGCATCACCTCCTTGGTGTAATCGGTTTCCCGCCATTTGCTGACGGTATAGCGTGATAACTTGACTTCCTCGTCCCAGAAATCCTCAGACAAACGCGCTTTGGATTTCAATTTGGCAAGAAACTGCGACGGTTGCGGAAGGCTTTCCCAAACTTGCGGCAAGAAAGTGCTGCGATACGGTCCGTATTCGAATACCACGCCATCGATAGCCGGACGCAGTTGCGCCAGCGCATCGGCTTCGCTGGCAAATCTGAGCGGTTGTAATTCGGAAAGCAGCGAAACTTCCACGCTGACCGACTCCAATTCGTCCGCCATCAGCGGCATGAAACGCGGATCGCGCAGCGCAGCTGACACGGCATTGTTGCTCACATCGTCGATCAGCGGATCACACGCTTGCAGGGAACCGATGCAGCCGCGCAATTCACCGTACTGCGTCAGCGTTACGAAGGTCGCGCCGGGCCGGGACAGCCACGCCCCATGGCCGCCATCCATCCGCATAGCCACGTGCGATACCCGCAATGCCCGGCAAATTGCATTGCGCGCGATGTGCAGCAATATTCTGCCTTGCTCATTTTTCTCAATCACATCCGTCATCTTCCGCCCTCCTCGTCATTAAAGGCAATCGCCGCATACCCCACCACCCGATCGCGAGATCCTGCGGTATCGCCGGAATTTCTCAAATCCAGCAAATGCGGCGTCAAATGATGATTCTGCGCCGCGATGATCAAACCGCTGACGGCTACGCTGCCACACGCATGATCATGCGCGATTGGCTGCCGCAGCTGCAATATCGCCTGCACGGTTTCATTGTCCATGCGTTGCGCAGCGGCATACGGCAAGTAATGCGACAGATCGGAACTGATCACGATCAGGGTTTCCTCGCCACCCCACAACCGTTCCAGCACATCGGCCACATCGTTACCCGTCGCCCAGCCGACCGCCAGCGGCAGCAAAGTAAAATCACCCAGTACGCTCTGCAAAAAAGGCAGCTGCACTTCCAGCGAATGCTCCAAAGCGTGCGCTTCCCTGCTGATAGTCACCTGCGGCAAATGCGCAATTGCAGTGACGAGTTCCTGATCCAGTTTTACATTGCCCAGCGGGGTCTCGAACACATCCACCCCGGGTAAAGCCAAACCGTGCACCGCCACGCGATGCGCCGGACCGAGCAATACCACGCGCCGGATGGCAGCCGCGACGGAACTTAGGCTGGCGTATGCCGATGCCGCAATCGCACCCGAATAGATATAGCCGGCATGTGGCGCGATCAGCGCTTTGGGTTTGAAATCATGCAATCGCGCCGCGGCGAGCAGATGCTTCACTTCCTCGCCAAGCTGCCGGGCGTCGGCGGGATAAAACAATCCCGCCACTGCGGGTGAACGGATTGCGGTCATAGCGTTTTTCTTCCTTTTGGCATGGTCAAGTTAACCATAAGACAGACAATAGGAAAAAAGATTGCAATCGCGGATATATCCGTTTTCTAGCCGCGAAGAGAATTGCAGTGCTACTTCACAGGGTTAAAAAAGCTCTGAAAAACTACTGCGCTCGATCATGTTGTGTTGAAATCAGACTCAAAATGTTCATTTACACCTTGTAAACTGCCGCTTTTTCGCTTGATTTCGCCTTGCCTGACCGTCGCTCGCGTCCCTTTTCCAGAACTTCCCTAACGGCGGCTACCAGCCATCCCGGTAAATAGTCAGCAGAGCAATTGCGTTATTGGTCAGGTCGGTAATGCTATGCCGGTCGAAACGCAAATCAAACAGATCCACCTTACGGCTGGATAACATTTCCTTCAGCTTGAAATTGAATTGAATCAGCGGCGTTACATGATGGGAATCCAAATATATTTTCCCGGTTTTATCGGTATTCGAGACCGGATCGTGCACATCGGCAATGACGAAAATCAGATCTTCAAGTTCTTCGGCGGGCAGCGTGATCGTATAGGTATCGAAGAAATGATCCGGAACGGGTGAAGAATTAAAGGCGAACGTTTCCAGCCCCAGGGTAGAACCGACGGCTTGCGCCAATCCGCCGCCCAAGGAGTGCCCCGCCACGGTAATTTTAACGCCGGGATACCGGCCGATCACGCTTTGAGCAAACTTGAAAGCATCCTTGAATTGATCGCTGACGGTACCGATGCCTATCGCGGCATCGGCTATGGCGTCGCGCGCAGTATCTTCCAGTTCCTTGAACGAACAGGGAAAGTTGCACGTTTCCGTGCCGCGGAACACCAGCGCCAATTCGTTGGTATCGCGATTCCTGAAGACGCCGGCATCCATTCCCGAGCTTTTTCCATTGGATTCAATCAAATCCCACGAACCCACCGTGACATTATCAAAGTCATATATCGCATCGGCCAGTTGCGCATAGGGAATCGACCGCGCCAGCGTATCCACCGCGCGCCGTTCGTTTGGAAGCAGCATGCCGTAAGGTTTCCAGGTAACATTCGGTATATAGTCGGGATTGATATACAGCGCAACCGTCGCCAATTCAAACAGTGAAACGGCATCGTCCGTATCCACATCGCTATCTTTCAGCCAATTCAGGCTGACGTTATAGCGTTCGGTGCCGTTCAGTTTAGGCACATCGACTTTGGGCAACGTCAGCAAACCATTGACCAACGAAAAAACCGGACTGTTCATCTCGGAAGCATCGTCGAACCCGGCATCTATCAACTTAAACTGATTCGGTTTATCCGCACCCAGCCATTGCAACGATGCTTTATACAATTGATCGCCCGAGGCATCTTTCACAATCACTTTTTGCAGGCACACAAGGCCGTTCGATTCGATAAAAGTCGCCGGTGCGGTCAAATGCGCGCATCCTTCCGGCGTTGCCTGCGCCAGCGGTGCGGCAATTGCCAGGGAAATAAAACCGAGGGATCTGAGTAAAGAGAAGCGCCAATTTTTCATGAATTGCTTTGCCGGTTGATTTGATCGGGTGGCAGCAGTTTAATCATAATCGGCAGGGATGGGAATAGAATCCTTGCCGCGCTGAAGCAGTGCGCTAAATCGCTTGTTGCAGCAACGGCCCGCCCGATTCTCCCTGCACATTCACCCACAAATGCGGTAAACCGAGTTCACTCAGCCATTGCGGCCCATCTTCGCCTTTCAGCATACCGATGGTCGAGGCGCTGCCCGCGACCACGCAAAACTCGCCGATGACGCTGACCGCCGCCATGTAATTGACCGGCCAGCCGGTTTTGGGATTCAACACATGACCGTAGCGGATGCCGTTCACGGTAATGCAACGTTCATAATCGCCGCTGCTCGCCAGCGCGCCGGAATGCAGCAGCAATGTGTGCAAAATACCGCCGGGAATACGCGGATGCCGGATGGCGATGCGCCAGGGGCTGCCGTCGCCGTGCGGGCCGATGATTTTGATGTCGCCGCCCAAATTGATCAGACCATGCTCGATACCGGCATCGCGGCATAATGCGGCGGCGCGGTCAACCGCGTATTCCTTGACCACGCCGCCCAAATCAATTTCCATACCCGCAACCGTAAATGCGAGCACCGGCCGCTGCCAGCGGATCTTATGCCAGCCTATTTTTTCCAGTAGCGCCCGAATGGTTTCCTGCGGCGGTACTTCTCCCGACTTGAAATTCCAGGCGCGGCGCAGAATTCCCGAGGTGATATCGAACAAGCCGTCGCTCTGCTGATAACAGGTCGCCGCGTAATCGAGCAAACCGGCGGTTTCATCGTCGACCGGGATGCTGCCACTTTGCGCCGCTACGCGGTTTATGTCCGACAAGAAACTATCTGCGCGGTAGCGGGAATATTTTGCCTCCAGGCGGTATACATCATCCATGACCACGCGGGCGGCGCGCTGCGCTTTTTCATCTGATTTCGCCTTGCCTCACCGTCGCTCGCTACCTTTTTCAGAGCTTCCTTAAGTTAGGATAGCTTCTTTTATATAACTTCAACGGCGCACCCGGTGCTTCCCCGGCGGAAAAAATATGGCGCATCTGAATTATTATCACTATGACTTCCAAGCAATGGGTTCCCCTTGCGCGATTCAGTTGTACGCGGGCAGTGCAAAAAAAGCGCAGCGCGCCGCCCGCGT
>JAFEEV010000096.1 GCA_018240935.1 Pseudomonadota bacterium | reverse complement strand
GGGGCGCGATCAAGAACCGGATCGGCATTGACGAACGCCCGGGGATTGTCGATCAGAAGAGCCGCATAGGTGACTGGGAAGGCGACACGGTGATCGGCAAGAACCATCGAGGCGCATTGGTCACATTGGCTGAACGGAAGTCGCGCTACATACTGGCAGCCCAAGTACCCGGCAAACAGGCATCGGGTGTGACGGCGGCGATAACGCGGCTGCTGCGCCCCCATAAAGACAAGTGCTACACCATGACGTTCGACAACGGGAAAGAGTTTGCAGAGCATGAAACCATCGCGGCGAAACTCGATGCAGCTGTCTATTTCGCCCGTCCCTACCGTTCATGGGAGCGTGGCTTGAACGAGAACAGCAACGGGTTACTGCGCCAGTATTTCCCCAAGGCAATGGAGCTGATTGAGGTTACCCAGGAACAAGTGCAATGGGCGGTGGATAGACTCAACCATCGACCACGCAAAGTGCTTGGATTCAGAACCCCATTTGAGATTTTCTTCGGAAAGACGGTGCGTTACACCAAATCACCGTTAAGTGTTGCACTTCAAAATTGAATCCACCTAAATAGAACGGAATTTTCACTTCAAATAATGTTTTTTTAGGCTCTCTTGGGGAGCAATACCATTTTATAAGCATGGGAATATTGCTATAAAAATCATGATTTTTCCTTGTTTGGGCAGCAGTGACATGCTAGAATTTCCCTTCGATTAATTAGCATGTAGAAGATTCTATAACTAAGAAAATCTAAGTTGCGGATAATAAGGAAATTCGGCCAAGGAAATGCAATTATCGTCAATCATGGTGTGGTCTTAACAAGCAGGAATTTGGCGTAAGACTTCCGTAAGCTGGCTGAACAAAGTAGGCGTTCAGGTTTGTAACGTTCTTAGTCGTACCTGAAATCTGTAAAATTGGTAATCATGTGGGGGGAAATATGAGAAGTAAATCAGCAGTAACCCTGGCGGGGGTATCCGCTCTCGCTTTATACTCAAGCATGGCGGTAGGGTCTAAGTATAATTTACCCGAGCCGCAGAGTGTTATAGCGAAAGATATTTATGATCAGCATATTCTGCTTTTATGGATTTGTTTGGTTATTTTTATCGGCGTGTTTGGTGTCATGTTTTATTCTGTACTCAAACATCGCAAGTCTCTTGGTTATAAGGCGGCAAATTTTCATCACAGCACTGCAGTTGAAATTATCTGGACAGTAATCCCTTGTCTCATTCTTGTTGTGATGGCGTATCCGGCAACTAAAACCGTTATCGCCATGAAGGATACTTCAAGTCCAGATATGACGATTAAGGCGACAGGTTATCAGTGGATGTGGGGTTATGATTATCTTCAGGGTGAGGGTGAGGGTATAAGCTTCTACAGTAAATTGTCGACGCCGCGCGCTCAAGTTGAAAATAAAGCGCCCAAGGGTGAAAACTATTTGCTGGAAGTTGATAATCGCGTAGTTGTCCCGGTCGGTAAAAAAGTGCGCGTTATTCTGACGGCGAATGACGTTATTCACGCGTGGTGGGTGCCGGCGCTAGGAATAAAACAAGATGCGGTTCCGGGTTTTATTCGTGACACATGGTTTACAGCAGATAAACCAGGTATCTATCGTGGTCAGTGCGCTGAATTATGCGGCAAAGATCATGGTTTTATGCCGATTGTGGTTGAAGCGATGGAGGCAGGTGAGTACAGTAAATGGGTAGCAGCTCAATCTGCGTCTGCAGTTAAGACATCTATGCATGTGGAAAAATAAGTAAAAGGAGATAACTATGGCAGCAGTACATGGTGACGCACACGGTCACGAACATGACGACCATCATCCAAGCGGAATAATGCGTTGGATTACGACAACCAATCACAAAGACATTGGAACAATGTACTTGTGGTTCAGTTTTGCAATGTTTCTTACTGGTGGAACATTGGCGCTGGGTATCCGTGCTGAATTGTTTCAACCGGGAATCCAAATTTTGCAACCTGAATTATTTAATCAATTTACAACGTTGCATGGTTTGATTATGGTGTTTGGCGCCATCATGCCGGCATTTGTGGGTTTTGCTAATTGGCAAGTGCCACTAATGATTGGTGCCCCTGATATGGCATTTGCCCGTATGAACAACTGGAGTTTTTGGTTGTTGATTCCGGCGGCGACTCTGTTAGTTAGCTCATTCTTTGTACCTGGCGGTGCAGCAGCTGGGGGGTGGACATTCTATCCGCCTTTGTCGACTCAAGGTGGACTGGGTGTGGATCTGATGATTTTTGCAGTTCATATCTTGGGTGCATCTTCAATTATGGGATCAATTAATATTATCACTACCATTTTGAATATGCGTGCACCAGGCATGACGTTGATGAAAATGCCAATGTTTGTATGGACGTGGTTGATTACTGCATATTTGTTGGTATTGGTAATGCCTGTTCTGGCTGGTACTGTAACAATGTTGCTGACCGACCGTCATTTCGGCACAAGCTTTTTTAATGCAGCGGGTGGTGGTGATCCGGTCATGTTCCAGCATATTTTCTGGTTCTTCGGTCATCCGGAAGTTTACATCATGATTCTGCCATCATTCGGCATCGTGTCTGAAGTAATTCCAACATTTTCTCGCAAACCATTGTTTGGCTATTCCTCAATGGTGTATGCAACAGCGTCAATCGCGATTCTGTCGTGCGTTGTTTGGGCGCATCATATGTTTACGGCTGGTATGCCAACAGTAGGACAGCTGTTCTTCATGTATGCAACTATGCTGATTGCTGTTCCAACTGGGGTGAAAGTATTTAATTGGACTGCAACAATGTGGCGCGGATCAATGACATTTGAAACGCCTATGTTATTCGCGATTGGATTTATTTTTCTGTTCGTGATTGGCGGTTTTAGCGGCGTCATATGTGCAATTGTGCCAATTGATATTCAAGTACAAGATACTTATTATGTGATCGCTCACTTCCACTACGTATTGGTTTCTGGATCATTATTTGCGCTGTTTGCTGGTGCATATTATTGGATTCCGAAGTGGACAGGTCGCATGTATAACGAAACACTGGGTAAAACGCATTTTTGGTTGTCAATGTTCTTCTTTAATTTGACCTTCTTTGTTCAACATTTCTTGGGATTGGCCGGCATGCCGCGCAGAATTCCAGATTACAATCTGCAATTTGCCGATTTCAATATGATCTCAAGTATCGGCGCATTCGGGTTTGGTTTGACACAGCTTCTTTTCTTATACGTTATGATCAATTGCATACGTAGTGGAGAAAAAGCTCCTCAAAAACCGTGGGATGGTGCTACAACGCTGGAGTGGACACATTTGCCAACACCAGCTCCATATCATAGTTTTGAGAAGCCACCTGTTGTGCAGTAAAACAAGGTAATAGCATATGTCACAAGAAACAGATAACAAGCGAAAAAAGTATAGAACGGCTCTGCTTCTGTTAGTTACGGTTTTAGCACTTTATATTACGGTCATTGTAAAAGAATGGTAAATGGCAATTCAAAAGCAAATGTTTTGATGATGAAAAAGTTGTTAGTTTTCACATTGATCATGTTTGTATTTGGTTACGCTTTAGTGCCATTTTATGAAAAGTTTTGTGAAGTGACTGGTATCAATAATTTACTCAAACCGGATGTGTTGGTTAAAGATAACAACTGGGTGGATGAAGAGAGATTTGTTACAGTGGAGTTTGATGCAAATACACGAGGATTACCGTGGCAATTTAAACCACTGCAACGGAGTGCTCGCATTCATCCAGGAGAACCAATTACTGTGATGTATGAAATTGCTAATAATTCAGAGCGCGAAATGATTGGGCAAGCAATACCCAGTTATAGTCCTCGCTTTCTGGATAAGCATTTGAAGAAATTTGAATGTTTTTGTTTTACAAAGCAAGTTCTTAAGCCCAATGAAGTGAGACAAATGCCGGTTCAATTTGTAATTGAACCGGGATTACCAACAGATATTCACACGGTGACAATTTCGTATACATTTTTCGAATTGCCTGATGGTGCTAGCACGATCAAAAAATAGAGGATGAAAATTGAGTAACGATACTGTCGAAAAACAGAAGGTAGCAACGGTATGGCAAGTTGCGAAGGCAGTAATGTTCGCCTTTATGGGAATACGGAAAAAAAGCGATCTCGAGAATGATGCGGCTACATTGAAGCCGACTCAATTGATTGTTGGCGGTATTATCGGGGGTATTCTTTTTGTAATTAGTATCATGCTTTTAGTCAGATTGGTAGTTAGTTAGAAATTGAAAAAAACATAAGTCGAAGGAGAGAAGAATGAGTCAAGAATCAGGACACTATTACGTCCCAGCTCCATCGTCGTATCCAATTATCGGATCGACGGCAATTTTATTCATGGGATCAGGCGCAGCCTTGACAATGAATAAAATGGAGTTAGGCTATGGTTTGTTAGCGATCGGTTTTGCAATTTTGATCTATATGATGTTTGGATGGTTCGGAACCGTAGCTAGAGAAAGTGAGAGTGGTAAATACGGAGAACAGGTAGATCGTTCATTCCGCTGGGGAATGAGCTGGTTTATTTTTACTGAAGTCATGTTTTTCTGTGCTTTTTTTGGCGCACTCTTTTACATGCGAAATTTCTCCATACCATGGTTACAAGAAGAAAGTACGGTGTTAGGTAATACGTTTTGGTCAGCATATGATGGCAAATGGCCAACTGCTGGCCCTGGTGAACACGAAAAATTCACATCAATGGGAGCTTGGGGATTACCAGCATTTAATACACTGTTACTTTTGACTTCGGGTGTGACGGTTACGATTGCGCATTGGAGATTAAAAGAAAACAGACGCGATGGACTGAAATTATGGCTGTTGGCAACTGTAGCTTTAGGCGCAACGTTTATTGCATGTCAAGCTTATGAATATGTCCATGCATATAACGATTTAAATCTGAAATTATCAACTGGAGCATATGGCTCAACATTTTTTATGTTGACAGGATTTCACGGTTTTCACGTGACAATTGGAACGATCATGCTATTCGTCATTTATTGCCGCAGTGCAGCTGGGCACTTCACGCCTGAACATCACTTCGGTTTTGAAGGTGTAGCTTGGTACTGGCACTTTGTGGACGTAGTTTGGCTTGGATTGTTTGTGTTTGTGTATTTGATGTAAGTAGTTCATTCAGTTGCAAAAAATAAGATTCCAGCCTTTGCGCCGATGGAGTTGTGAGTTTCAAGTTTTAAGATGAAATACAACAATAATCTGTGAAAACGGCTGGAATTTTTGTTTCAAAAATTAAATGATCATCAGAAATAATTTTGGTTTCAATAAAAAGATAGATAGAGATTTTTTACTCAGAAACCAACATTTCATTTTGCGCATTCAATCAAGATGAATGTACTGAACTATCGTTTTGAGCCAAAATTATGGGCAATCTTAATTACGATTGTTTTTGTAATAATTTTTATTGAACTTGGGAAGTGGCAACTATCACGTGCGGAAGAAAAAAATGAGAAGCACGAGCAATTAGAACAATATGCAAAGCAACCAGCAATTACATTGCCTGCAACTTTAGTAAAACTGAAAGATTTTCAGTATCGTGAAGTTGAGGTAAGTGGTGAATACTTGCCTGAATATACAATTTATTTAGATAATAAAATTCACCAAGGGCGCGCGGGTTATCATGTTATTACACCGCTTAAAATTTCGAACAGCCCGCTTCATGTTGTGGTTAACAGAGGATGGATTTCCACAGGTAGTGATAGATCAATATTACCGCCTATTGTGGAAGTAAAAGGCGAATTAAAGGTGACGGGAATCGCGGCTTCACCTGAAATTAAGACTCTTGATCTTTCAGATAAGGTAGTAGAAGGCCGGATTTGGGATAATTTCAATTTGCAGCGCTATCAAGAAGTCACCGGCTTAGCAATGCAACCTCTGATGCTTTTGCAAAAAAGTGATGAGAATGACGGATTAATACGTGATTGGAATAGACCCGATTCAGGCGCTTCTAAAAATATAGGATATGCAGTTCAATGGTTCTCATTAGCTGTTACAACAGTAATTATTTTCATAGTATTGAATGTCAAGCGAAGAAATAAAAAAATCGAATAGACGTAAGCTGTTATTATTACTAGCACTTATGTGTGCTCCTGTAATGATTTCTTATATTCTCTATTTTTTTGAATATAGACCCAACAGTACTCATTACGGAGATTTGTTACCAGTCACGAAGATTTCAGGAAAGGGCACAAATCTGATAGACAATACGATACTCCGCATGAAAGATCTGCATGGTAAATGGGTGCTGGTTACAGTGGACTCCGGTCATTGCGATGAGCAATGCAAAGAGAAGCTATATTTCATGCGTCAAGTCAGAATGGTGCAAGGGAAAGAAAAACATCGAATTGAAAGACTCTGGTTAATTAATGACGGTATTGCACCTGATGCAGAGTTAGTTAAGGAATATGAAGGTACATTCTTTGTTAACGCCAAAGATACCGAGATTCTGGGGGGTATCGAAAATACTGAAACACAAACAAAGCATATTTACCTGATTGATCCAATAGGTAATTTAATGATGCGATTTCCGGAAAAAGTTGACGGTACCAAAATGGGGCGTGATCTGAAAAGATTACTGCATGTATCACAAATAGAACATTAAGAATGGTAGTTTTCCCTGATTGGAAAACTGTTTAAATCAATAGATCAGAATACTCGATTTGCAAGGAGATGAATGATATGGCCATCAGTATGACATTGCATGCGACAGCATCACGAATCAATCAGTTTTATCGGCTGACCAAACCGCGTGTGGTATCACTCATTGTTTTTACAGCAGTCATAGGTATGTTTATGGCGGTTCCTGGTGCTGTGCCCTTAGATATATTGCTCCTGGGCACAACAGGTATTGCATTAGTGGCTGGTGCAGCGGCCGCCTTAAATTGTTTAGTAGAACAAAAAATGGATGCGGTAATGGCTCGAACAAAAGGCCGTCCATTGCCGCAAGGAAAAGTGAGTGTTCCAGAAACACTCTTTTTTCTATTAATCGTAGGTGGAACCGGACTCTTCATATTGTATGAATGGGTAAATGAATTAACTATGTGGTTAACCTTAGGTACTTTTGTGGGCTATGCCATTATTTATACGGTAATTCTAAAACCATTGACACCGCAAAATATTGTGATTGGGGGAGCCTCTGGTGCTATGCCGCCAGTACTCGGATGGACGGCTGTAACGGGTGAGATTGCCAGCGATGCGTTATTGCTCTTCTTGATTATATTCGCTTGGACTCCACCCCATTTTTGGGCCCTTGCGCTTTACAGAAAGAAAGAATATGCCTCAATCGGCATGCCGATGTTGCCGGTAACGCATGGTGATCAGTACACAAAATTGCAAGTATTGTTGTATACCGTTATTTTGTGTGTAATCACAATACTGCCTTATGTCACGCAAATGAGCGGATTGATATATTTGGTAAGCTCTACAATACTCAATGGCATTTTCATGTATTACGCTGTTGAAATTTATCGTAATTACAGCGATCAATTGGCTCGAGAAGCATTTCGTTATTCGATACTTTATCTGGCGCTATTGTTCGTCGCATTACTAGCGGATCACTATTTCTTTTTTTGAATTAGATGAGTTTGGCTTGTGATATTTGATCGTTACCGGTCGATCGGCAAATATCACAAGCGCTTCATGCAATAAAAGCTCTCAAGTTAATCTTGTTTGGGAAATAACTTACCCGGATTGAGAATATTGTTAGGATCAAACAGCCGTTTGATATTTCGCATTAACTCCAGCGTTACTCGATCAATTTCCTTGGTCACAAAAGCTCGTTTCTCACTGCCGACGCCATGTTCACCTGAGAGTGTTCCGCGCAGTTTGATGACGAGATCGAATATCTCATCCAGACAGCACTCGGCTCGCGCTACTTCGCCAGCATCGTCAGGATTGATCAATAGATTTACATGAATGTTGCCATTGCCGGCATGGCCGAAATTGACATTATGTAGTTGATAACGCTCACTGAGTTGCGTTAGCCCGTCGAGAAATTGCGGTAATGTGTCGACAGGCACAACTATATCTTCGTTAATTTTTTTCGGAGCAATTTCACGCAGCAGTGGTGAAAGCGCTTTGCGAGCCTGCCATAATGAAGCGGTGCTCTCTACTTGGCCGGCTTGAATCAGGCCATCGGATTGACATGCCGCAAGAATTGCTGAAACGGCATCACTAATATCGCTATGAGAACCATCAACTTCAATCATCAACATGGCCTGCGTATCAGTTGGCAGCATGTCAGGGAAACGGTTTCTTATGAGATTCAGTGAGCCGGCATCCAAAAATTCCAACGCACTTGGCAATTGCGGTAATGCCATAATTCTAACGATGGCGGCGGTGCAGCTCGTTAAATCACGAAAATGCGCCGTAATACCAGCCACGGCACCGGGCAATGCGGTAAGCTTTAGTGTTGCTTCCGTAATGACAGCGAGTGTGCCTTCCGAGCCGATCAGTAGACGGGTGAGATCGTACCCAACGACTCCTTTAGTGGTATAGCATCCGGTGGTAATGTAATCGCCTGCGCCTGTAACGGCTTTCAATCCAAGCACATGTTCTCTGGTGGTGCCATACTTGACCGCGTGCGGACCGCCCGCTCCGGTGGCGATATTGCCGCCTATACTAGAGAACATGGCGCTGGAGGGATCCGGCGGCCAGAAAAAACCGTGAGGCTTGACGGCATCTTGCACGGCTTGGTTCAATACACCTGGTTCAGCCACGATAACGCGATTGGCGGGGTCAATCGAAATGATTTTCGTCATGCGCTCCATCGACAAGGCAATGCCGCCCGCCTCAGGTAAGCTGCCGCCCGCCGTTCCGGTGCCGCGTCCGCGCGGAATAAGCGGCACTTGGTGGCGATTGCATAGAATAACGGCGTGTTTTACTTCCTCACTTGTAAGTGGAAACAGCACCGCATCGGGAGGAAAAATCTTGCGGCTGTTGTCATAAGCATATGCATAGCAATCCACCGGATCGGTATAAAAGCGGTCCGGTGGAAACGCAGCAAGTAATTCAAGGCGCAGGCTTTCCGGCAACATGTAGGTAAAAGATGTGATTAATTCAAATATTCGAATACCTTCACTACCTTTTTCACACCTGAGGTAGAGCTGGCAATCTGCGCTGCGCTATCGGCTTCCTGACGCGTGACTACGCCGAGCAAATAGACAACTTCGTTTTCAGTCACGATTTTGACGTGATTGATTTGGAATTTCCGTTCAGCAAGAAAACGTGCTTTCACTTTTGAAGTCAGCAGTGTGTCGTTACTGCGTGAAGCCAGAGAAGTATTTCCGGCGATCGCAATTTCGTTGAAAATTCTGCGCACATTGTCGACACCCATTACGAGTTTACCGATATCCGTTTTGATCGTTTCCGAAGGAGCCTCACCGGTCAATAACACCATTCGGTTATAGCTCGTGACGTTGATGTGCACTTTATCGCCGAATTGCTGATTAATGCGCCGCGCACTCTTGAGTTCGATTCCTTCATCTTCGATGAACATACCACTCGTTCTGCGATCTTCGGAGATATATGCGCCTGTTCCGGCCGCAGTGCCGATGGCAAACATGGGAACGCATCCCGATAGAAATGGCAAAAATGTAAGAAGACACAGCCAGCAGCGCTTGTGATAATTCATTTTTCGGCTCCGTAGAATTCAAATTTTGATGACCGATAATACAGTAAAATACCAGGACAACGAATAATCAATTGCCTCGTAGTAACGATAAAAAGTGCGTGACACGAAGATAACAAACGCTGAAAAAAAACAATCGGCACTGACAGGAGAAAAGGCTGGTGCGGATGACGATACAGCTTCGTCAGCTGTATTAGGGGTTGCGGTAGGTGAGGATCGTTATCTGATACCGATGGCGGAAGTCAGCGAAGTGATACCGATACCCAAATTAGCGCATGTTCCGCTGACGCAGCCGTGGTTTCTGGGTTTGGCCAATGTACGCGGAAATCTGTACGGGATAACGGATCTTGGAGTTTACTTGGGTGGCGAGCCGGTGCCGTTCAATTTGAAGTCACGCATTCTGTTGGTCATGGCGGAGAATAAGTTATATAGCGGCTTCATTGTCAACAGTATGCTGGGGATCAGGGATTTATCCGAATTTATCCCGGTGAAACCGGCTAAAAAAAAATTACCTCAGTGTGTAACCGCACAATATAAAGATGCGGAAGGGCGGCAGTGGTGGAAATTGAGCTTGGTTAAATTGATGGTTGATGATGAGAAATTTTTGCAGGTTGCCCGTGAATGAAATATTTTTTGCTTCATCCAAGGGATTTTAGAATTGTTTAAAAAGTGATTGAGAGAGCCATGTCCAATTCCCCTATCGTCGCAAGAGACAAAGCCAAGATTCTGGCAGAGGCGCTGCCATATATTCAGCGATTCCATGGTAAAACCATCGTCATTAAATATGGCGGCAATGCCATGGTTGAAGAAAATCTGAAGCATGGATTTGCACGCGATGTGGTGCTGCTGAAGCTGGTCGGTATGAATCCGGTGGTTGTGCACGGCGGCGGTCCGCAGATTGATGAAATGCTCAAACGCGTCGGCAAGCAAGGTGAATTCATTCAAGGCATGCGCGTAACGGATGCCGAAACCATGAATGTGGTGGAAATGGTGCTGGGCGGATCGGTGAATAAAGATATCGTGAACCTGATCAACCGTCACGGCGGCAAGGCTGTCGGTTTGACCGGTAAGGACGGGGCTTTTATTCGCGCGAAAAAAATGCTCATGGCAGACCGCGAAACCGCGGGGAAATGGATCAACATCGGTCAAGTCGGTGAAATCGAGTCGATTGATCCGGCGCTTATCGCGTTGCTCGATACGCAGGATTTTATCCCGGTAATCGCGCCTATCGGTGTGGGTGCTGATGGAGAATCCTATAATATCAATGCTGACTTGGTTGCCGGTAAACTGGCGGAAATCCTTAAGGCTGAAAAACTGATTTTGTTATCCAACATCCCGGGAGTTATGGATAAGAAAGGTGATTTGCTGACCGGTTTGACTGCACAAAAAGTGGATGAATTATTTGCCGATGGCACCATTTCCGGTGGCATGTTGCCTAAAATCGGGTCGGCGCTCGATGCGGTCAAGAAGGGGGTCAGATCCTGCCACATCATTGACGGACGCGTGGAGCATGCGTTGTTGCTGGAAATTCTGACCGATCAGGGAATCGGTACGCTAATCAAGGAAAATTAGCTGGCGATGCAAAAGCACTCGCCGCTACCAGCGTTTGCCCAGTGCTGTCAGAATGCCGCGCAAAATTTGTACTTCTTCTTTTTCCAGCCGCGCCCGGGCAAACAAGCGGCGAAGGCGTTGCATCAGTAGCTTGGGTTTTTGCGGATCGAGAAAACCGCTGGCAATCATCAATTGTTCAATATGTGCATACAATAATTCCAGTTCATTCAAGGTTGCCAGTTCTTCCTTGAGCAGGGAGGGTAACGCATTTCCGGGGAGCGCCATGCGCAATTCATACGTCATGATCTGCACTGCACTCGCCAGATTTAGCGATGAATAGTGCGGATTTGCGGGAATATGGATAATGATCTGGCATTTGTTGACTTCCGCCGTTGTAAGACCGGAGTTTTCCGGACCGAATAACAAAGCCACCGGCTGTTGCCGGGCCAGTTGCACTAATTCCATCGCACCGTGCCGGGCGTCGAAACTGGTATGTGAAAGATCGCGCGGCCGTGCGGTAATCGCGGCGGTCATGACGGTATCCGCCAGCGCTTCGTTAAGCCCGCTGCAAACCTTAGCTTGCTGCAGAATATCGCCGGCATGGGCGGCGCGCGCTTCCGCTGCCGGGTCTGGAAAGGATTTGGGATTGATCAGATACAATGCCTGCAATCCCATCGTTTTCATGGCCCGAGCAACCGCGCCAATATTACCGGGGTGGCTCGTATGACTTAGCACAATGCGGATGTTATCGAGCGGGCAGGATGTATTCATGAGAATGTGGTTATTTCAAATAGTATGTGCGGTTAATGATTCGCGATCTAAGGAAACGCTGATTAATTGACTACACGAGCGAATCACTTTGTTGCGCGGTACTCGCTCCCTCGCCTATCTTGCTGATATGTCTCGGTTGCTGTGTTCCGTGCGCCTCGTGCTTTATCTCGTTCGTCCAGTTAATCAGCGCTTCCCTAAGTGTCAATCAAGCGGATTTTAGCAAAACATAGCGGCCTGTAACGTAAACCACCAGCGGCGGCAATGCTGTAAGAGGCGATATTTAAAGTAATTAAAGTCTTTATTTGCAAATGAAATTAGAAAAATATTGACATAAAACCCCATAACAAGTTTTAATACGCGGTTCTATTGACTTAATAAGCTAGAGAGAGAAATGAAACGTACTTATCAGCCTTCAGTAACAAGAAGAAAACGCACACATGGATTTTTAGTACGCATGAGAACGCGTGGTGGAGCGGCAGTGATACGCGCCCGCCGTGCAAAAGGCCGCGCTCGATTAAGCGTCTAAACTCGACCGGATATTTTTATTTTTAGATTCGTTGAAAACAATTCTTTGCCAAAGAACTGCAAGTTACGTAAGGCAACGGAGTTTACGGCGGTAATCAACTTCAAATGTCAGACCAGCGGCGATTTAGTTCAGATTTATATGAAACCGAATGAGTTTGAATATGCGCGGCTGGGATTGATTGTTGCAAAAAGAATTGAGCGACTTGCAGTTAAGCGCAATAAAATTAAGCGTATTCTGCGGGATGTATTTCGCAAGAATCGGTTTAACGATCAAACAATAAAAATCGATTGGGTAATACGATTGCGGCGGCCTGTTCCGAAAAGCGAACTAAAAAAACTGGCTACTGAAACACAATTACTGATGCTTCAAATACGGCAATGTCACGGTTGATTATTGCGTTAATAAAAATTTATCAATATTGTATCAGTCCCCTTTTTGCGCCATCATGCCGTTTTAGTCCGACTTGCTCGCAATATGCTTGTGAAGCATATGAAAAATATGGATTATTGCGTGGAACGCGATTGAGTGTTTGGCGCATACTGCGCTGCAATCCCTGGAGTAAAGGCGGTTATGAGCCTGTTCCTTGACGCCCAATCAACGCCACTTGAAATTAGTCATGCGACTTACTCTTACTATACGCAGTACATAAAAATCTCGACAAAGCAGCGCTGCCATAAATGAAAATAAAAGCCAATAATCAAACGACTGATGAGCGCGCACAGCGACCAAACGGTTTTGTCTAAAAATCAACTTGATTAGATAAATAATGGAAACAAGAAAACTCATACTGATCATCATCTTCTCCACGTCGCTATTATTTTTATGGGATGCATGGCAAAAAGAATTATATCCGCCCGCTTCGCAAGTAATGTCCGGCGCAACTGCGGATTCTGCGAATCAGCGTCATGATCCATTGCCGGTACCCGGTGATGAGTTGACCGCTTCCGCCAACGGGACGGGAGCCGCTTCAGAAATCGCAGGCGTCAGTCCGTCGATAACGCCCAATCTGTTTACCATCGGAGAGAAAATCCATGTTAAAACGGATCTGGTTATCGCTGAGATCGATACAGCAGGCGGCGATATCCGGCAGCTAGGCTTGATTGCGCACCCATCCCGGGAAGATGTGAACAAACCCTATGAGTTATTACTGGATAAAACCGCGCGATTCCAGGTTGCGCAATCCGGCTTGATCGGTGACGGCCTGCCGAATCACAAAACGAAATATACCGTAGATTCCAAGAATTATAACTTTGAACTGGAACCGGGCCAGAACAAGGTTGTAGTGCGTCTTCTCGCGCCGGAAGTCAATGGCGTGCAAGTAGTCAAGATTTTTACTTTCCATCGCGGCAGTTATGTCATTGATGTAGGGTTTGAGATCGTCAATCACGGTGACGCAGCGATCAATCCATTCTCGTATTTTCAGATGTTGCGGGATGCCAACGATCCCACGGATGCCAATTCCATGGTTCATTCCTATACCGGCCCGGCAATGTATACGGATGAAGAAAAGTTTCTGAAAATAAAATTTTCCGATCTGGATAAAAATAAGGCGGAATACCCAACCAATGCGGATAACGGTTGGATAGCCATGCTCGAACACTATTTCCTGACGGCTTGGCTGCCTCCAAAAAATACGCCGCGTGAATATTTTGCCAAGCGTCTGGCGCCCAACCAATATACCGCCGGCGTCATTGCGCCGGTCGGCGCGATTGAACCGGGGCAAGAGAAAAATATCACCATGCCTTTCTATGCCGGTCCGCAAGAACAAAACAAACTTGCCGAACTGGCACCCGGGCTCGATCTGACGGTCGATTACGGCTGGTTGACGGTGCTTGCCAAACCGCTTTTCTGGTTGCTTTCTTTCTATCATTCGTGGACCGACAACTGGGGAGCGGCCATTATTCTCCTGACATTGACGGTCAAGCTGCTGTTCTTCCCGCTGTCGGCTGCAGGCTATCGCTCCATGGCGAAAATGCGGGTGGTGACACCTAAATTGCAACGCATCCGTGAGCAGTATGCGAGCGATCGCCAGCGTATGCACCAAGCGATGATGGAGTTTTACAAGGAAGAGAAAATCAATCCGATGGGGGGATGTCTGCCGATTCTGGTGCAAATTCCGGTATTCATCGCGTTGTTTTGGACATTGCTGGCGGCGGTTGAATTGCGTTACGCGCCGCTCGCTTTATGGATAACCGATATGTCGGTGCCCGATCCGTATTACGTGCTGCCGGTGATTATGGGCATATCGATGTGGATTCAGTCGAAACTCAGCCCGACGCCGACCGACCCGATCCAGGCGAAAGTCATGCAGATTATGCCGATCGCTTTCAGTGTTTTCTTTTTCTTCTTTCCGGCAGGTCTCGTGTTGTACTCGCTGTGCAACAACATTCTCTCTATTGCGCAGCAATGGCAAATAACGCGTATGTATGAAAATAAAGCTGAGAAGGATGCCAACAAAGATAAAAATAACAGGAAGAAAAGTAAGAACAAACCTGAACCAGCTGAGGAGAATTCGCAACTAGCCGCCTTGCCAGATGAGGGAGAAACAGCAACTCAAGCAGAAGCAATTCCCGCTGCAAGCGGTCAACAAGATGAGAAAAAACAACAAACCGCTCAAGCGGCAGCTCCCGCTAAAGGCAAAGCGCCGGTAAAAGCAAAGGGCGCTCCTGCTGGCAAGAAATCCAGGAAAAAATAAAGACCGTTGGCGGTTATTGTGTATTCTCAATAACCGCCAGCGTCCTTCTACAGCCTATAGCAGTCATGGAGAGGTTCAATAGCAAGTTCTGACATCATCGCAGCCATTGCAACACCGCCCGGCCGGGGCGGGATTGGCGTGATTCGAATTTCCGGCAAGCATCTGGCCAAACTGGCGGAAGCGATTCTGGGGAAAATTCCCAAACCCAGATACGCCTGTCTCAGTCAATTTCACGATACCGGCGGGCAAATCATCGATCAAGGTATCGCGCTTTTCTTTCCTGCCCCTCATTCGTACACCGGGGAGGATGTTCTCGAGTTGCAAGGACATGGCGGTCCGGCGGTCATGGATTTATTGCTGAGCCGCTGCCTTGCGGCCGGCGCCCGTTTGGCGCAACCCGGTGAATTTACGTTGCGCGCTTATCTCAACGATAAAATTGATTTGATTCAAGCGGAAAGCGTCGCTGCGATTATCGAAGCCAGTACCCATGAAGCCGCGCGCTGCGCCATCCATTCATTGCAAGGCCATTTCTCATCCCGGATCGAAGAACTCGTAAGCCTGCTGATCAGGCTGCGCATGTTCATTGAAGCCACGCTGGATTTCCCCGAAGAAGAAACCGATAACCTGCAAACTTTGCAAATTAACAGCAAACTGGCGCATATCCAAGCGCTGCTGGAGCAAATATTTCAGGCTGCGCAGCAAGGCAATCTGCTGCAGGAAGGTATTCGCATCGTTTTGATGGGCGCGCCCAATGTGGGTAAATCCAGCCTGCTGAACCAATTGGCGCAAGAAGAAGCCGCCATCGTCACGGAAATTCCCGGAACCACGCGGGACACGATTCAACGCACCATCTCCATTGCCGGCATGCCGGTGCGTGTCATCGACACAGCGGGACTCAGGGAAACCGACGATGTGGTGGAACAAAAAGGCATAGAACGCACGCTCGCAGCGATCAAGGACGCCACCCTGGTGCTCCGGTTAATGGACAGCAGCCGCCCGTCGATTGCGGAAGACTCGGTGCAAAATGCCATTCCTGCCGGTAAGCCGCATATCACCCTATTCAACAAAATTGATCTGGTGAACGAAAATCCCAGAATCGAAGAACAAGCAGGGAACAGTGCGATTTATCTGTCGGCCAAAACCGGCGCAGGCATTGAACTGTTACGCAAGAAAATATTGGAGATTGCCGGTTGGCGCTTCAATCAAGCCGGTGAAGGCGTTTTTATGGCCAGGCAACGTCATCTGGAAGCGTTGCAGCAAGCCAAACGGTATCTGGAAAATGCGCAAGGATTCACGCAAGGCGTATACCAATTGGAACTGCTGGCGGAAGAACTCAAGCTGGCGCAAAACGCTCTGTCATCGATTACCGGGCAATTTACCGCCGATGACTTGCTGGGAGAAATTTTTTCGCATTTTTGCATCGGAAAATAGCGTGGCTTCCATAGTCAATTGATTCATGTGCGATGAGTTTTTGAACCGGCGAAGATGGCGATGATGAATTCTAATGGAATGTTGATTGGGTGACTGGTTCACTTTGTTGCTGAACGGCGAGCATCGCGCCTTTCCTTGGCTAGCCGAAGGCGCTCTGGTTCTGTGTATATACGTTCCAGAAGGGCAACTGAAAAATCGAGAAGGTCTGAAGCATCAGCCTCCGATAGGTTGCCTGCATGAGCGCCATCATT
>JAFEEV010000095.1 GCA_018240935.1 Pseudomonadota bacterium | reverse complement strand
TTGCAACATAAAGGCGTTGACCAGCACCAGATCGCCGAATGTCATACGGCCGTAGATGACTTGTTCGGCTGCCAACAACATCAGCAAGGTAACGCCGATTGCGATGATCGCGCTTTGCCCGGCGTTCAACGTTGCCAGCGAAGTTTGGTTACGTACTGCGGCTTTTTCCCAGGATTGCAAATGCTCGTCGTAGCGCCGCGCTTCCCAGGCTTCGTTGCCGAAGTATTTCACCGTTTCGTAATTCAACAAGCTATCGATTGCCTGCGTGTTGGCTTTTGAATCCATGTTATTCATGGTGCGGCGGAAAATCATGCGCCATTCGGTAACGATCAGCGTGAGTGCGATATAAGCAAGCAGCGTGATGAAAATGATGATGGAAAACCGGATGTCGTATTGCTTGATCAAGATGGCCAGCACCAGACCGATTTCCAGCAAAGTCGGCAGAATGTTGAACAGCATGAAATTCAGCAAAAAGGAGATGCCGCGCGTGCCGCGTTCGATGTCGCGCGACACGCCGCCGGTCTGGCGTTCCAGATGAAAACGCAGCGACAGCGAATGCAGATAGCTGAATACTTTATTCGCGACGCGGCGGATCGCGCGCTGCGTCACTTTGGCGAAAATCGCATCGCGCAATTCACCGAACAACGTGCTGCACAGCCGCAAAACGCCATAACCGATCAGCAGAAAAACCGGCAGCACTAGCTCGGCGCGCGGTTGATCCAACGCATCGACAATTTCCTTCAATACCAGCGGCACCGAAACATTGGCGAGTTTCGCCAGTACCAGCAGACTGAGCGCCAGAATCACGCGGACTTTAAATTCCCACAAATAAGGCAGCAGCGTGGCGATGGTTTTCAGATTGTTGCGCGTGGCGGCGGGTTTCTCAAGACGGGTGGGACGCATTAATAGTGATCGCTGGTATGACTGAAAATATAAAGATTGTTGAGGGATGAACCGGTTAGATAAATGGAGTTTCTTTGCATCGCGGCATTAGGTAACATAAAGCCGGTGGTGCTTTCACCGCCGAATCGCAAGCCGATAAATCATCAGGCCGTAATTTTAAAATGTTTTGCCGGGGGAATCATGGAAATTACCTGTTACCGAGATCCTGAAATCAGCCGGGAGGCGCGCCATTTGCCGGCCAGCACGTACAATCTGGCGATTACCTTGTTATCGCGTTGCCCCACCCGGCATTTGTTCGTGCCCATCCGCAGCATGCAGTACATGGCGATTATCGATCACGAAGAGTTTGTATTCATCGACGGCGAGCGTAAGTGCTGGATCGATATTGCGTGGCGCAATTTCAAGCGGCAGGCGCGCGATGCGCTGGATCAGCCGGTCGCTTATGACGCGATTTATTACCGCGCAGGCATGGAAGCTGTGATGAAACGCTTGCAAAGCGAACTTCCCGCCGCGCTGCAGATGCTGGTCAGTAAAACCAGGCTCGAAGGTGCGGCGCGCATTATTCATTTCCCGGCAAAAAATTAATCGTCGTCATCTTCCATTTGCGCGTCCCAGCCCTTTGCCTTGGCGCTGGTGATGGCTTCGTCGTACAGCCGGGTGTGCCGCTCGCGTAATTCATCCGGCAACCGGCTGGGCAAATGTGCGTACGGTTCCCATGCGGCGTAAACTTTTTCATACAAAATCTGCATTTGCGAAGTGGTCCAGCCCGCGCAGGTCTCCGTTTCCGGCAAGATGCCGAATACCCAGGCATCGCGTACGATGCGGCCTAGATGCGTGAGCCCTTCGTTTTCGTCTTGGTCGATACCGGCATAGAATTGTTCAATCATTGCAAAAATCTCATAAAAATTTCATATCACGGAAAAGCAGTTTGCAGCTCGATCATTAAGTCGCTGCTTCGGATTTTACGTCAAAGCGGCTCAGGATGTGGTATGACATACTCTTGGCCAGCTCTTCGTCGGCGAAGAAGACTGCGCCCATATCTTGCTTGCGCAACAACATTGTTTCGTCCTCGCTGCGGCTGCGCAAAACGATTTCGATATCGGGATTCAGCGTGCGCGCGGTATCGATCATTTGCCGCACATTCAGTAAATCCGGCGTGGCGATCACCAGCATGGCGGCATCCTTGATGTGCGCCTGTATCAGCACCGACGGTTCGGTGGCATCGCCGGATACCGCAGTAGTGCCTTGCTTGCGCAAGTCTTGCACGATTTCGCGATTCTGCTCCGCAACGATGTACGGAATATTTTTTTCGTTGAGCGCCTGAGCAACGTGCTGGCCGACATGCCCGTAACCTACCAGCACAACCTGGCCTTCAAGGAACTTGCGTTCGGTGCTCATCGGCAGTTCCGCATACGGATCGTCGCGGTTCTCGTATTTGCGCGCCAAGGCGGAGTGTTTCAGGATCAAGTTCTTGAACGGCGTGATTGCGGCAAAAGCGATCGGGTTGAAAGCAATCGAAATCAACGCGCCGGCGAGCACCAAACTCATGCCCTCGGGCGGCATCAATCCGAGCGATAAACCCAATCCCGCCAGAATGAAGGAAAATTCACCGATTTGCCCCAAACTGGCGGCAACGGTCAACGAAGTAGTGAGCGGATAACGCAGGATCAAAACCAGCAACATCGCCGCCATCGACTTGCCGACGATGATAATGGCCACCACGGCGAGAACGCGCATCGGTTCATCGATCAGCACGGCCGGATCAAACAGCATGCCGACGGAGACGAAAAACAGCACGGCAAATGCATCGCGCAGCGGCAGCGATTCCTCGGCGGCGCGTTGACTGAATTTGGATTCGCGCATCACCATACCGGCAAAAAAAGCGCCCAG
>JAFEEV010000094.1 GCA_018240935.1 Pseudomonadota bacterium | reverse complement strand
GCATTTGAGCATCTCGGGCCGTTGCAGGTGGGCGATTTGCAGATCAAACTCAAGCTGATTCCGTGGAACGATAACGGCAAACCGGAAACGGCGGCCGAAGGCGCGGTAAAACTGGTGCAACAAGATCATGCCGTGGCGATATTGGGACCGGTTAACAGCGGCTCGACCAAGGAAGCATTGCAACGGTTGCGCAACGAACAGATCGAGCTGCCGGTGATCTCAGCCATGTCCACAGCGCCTGAACTGACGCGCTCCGAGGGCCGCGACAAGAATTTTTTCCGCCTGATTTTCGACGACGCCGACCGCATGGGGCAATATGCGACATTTATCAAGCAGGAAAAAGGCAACGCTGGTGAGCAGCAGTTTTTGTTTCTGTACGAAGATAATCCTTACGGCGAAGGGTTGAAAAATTCGCTCAAGGACCGGTTCTATACCCCCAATGTCACCGCGCTGTCCTGGCTTGAAACGCGGCGGAAAGATTGCCTCAATCCGCAAGGCAATCCGTATGCCGGTGATTTTGAAGCCTGGCGCGGCGGCCAGTGTTTTACCGCCGAGTTCATCAAACTGCTCGACGACGCCAATATCAACAACATCGTGTTGCTGGGGGAAATCGCCGGTTCGTTAGCGTTGGTCAATGGGTTGCGCATAGCGGTCAGCGATCTGAAATTCGACTATTTCTTCGTCGGTTCGGGTAAACGGTTGTTCGACGAAGCGCCGGTCGGATCGTTAACGATCGGCGATCCGGTACTGGATTACCAGAGAACCTCGACCGCCGAGCTGGAACATAATTGGCGTAAGCTTTTGGGTGAATTCGAGGAGCGTGCAAAAAAAGACCGTGCCGATTTCATGATGACCGCGTACGAAGCGGCATTGGTATTGCACAGCGCATTGCGCCTGGCGCTTAACGGTCATCACGAATTGCCGCAGCCGCACGCGTTGCGGCAAAAGTTATTGCGCGTGCTGGAAAGTGAAACGTTCGATTCCTTGGAACCGTGGCGCAGCATCAGCTTCAGCCAGGGTGATCTGAATCAGATACCGACCGCGCCGATTTACCGCATCACCCGCGGCGTGACCCGCGAGGATCCGCTCAATTCGCACCCGTGGGTGCATATCGCGGTCGCTCCGTATAGTCCGTGGCTGGAAACCCCGGTCGAAGTGCAATTGAATGCGCACGGCGTGGAATCCGGCAAATTGGGTGTGTACCGGGTCGAACCGTTGAGCAATCACGAACATCTGATCGAAGACCGGCAGGTGAAATTTTCCGCCGGTAAGGCGGTTGAGCGGTTTCACCTGTTCGAGCGCGGCTTGTACCACTTCAAAATGCTCGATGTGCCGTTCTATCCGGCGCTTAGCGAAACTTATGTCGATCTATCCAACACCTACCTGATTTCCGCCGTGGCCGCTTTGGTCGGCGCGTTGCTGGCGGTCAGCCGCACGGTGGCGACGATCTGGACCTGGCTGGTCCGCCTTCCGGCGGGTGTCGCGGCCGGTTTGCTGCTGACGTTTTGTTCTTTCTACGGCCAGCAAGTCTCCAGCTGGTTGCCGATCCCGTCGTTCGGCAGCGAACCGGTGGTCAACGCGATGCTCACCGGCTTGCTGGGCGGATTGATGGGGCCGCACACCATGACCGATGTGTTGTTGGCGTGGGCAAGACGGCTGCTGCCGGGTAAATCCGCTTGATCCACGGGCGGTATCACGGCGATTTGTTGCCGTCCGGCGCAGCGGTTCTGGCTTTCGCACCGTTGTCGATCTGTTTCAGCGCATCCTGAAACTCAGCCAGCCACTGATCGGTTTCCTGCCGGATGATGGCGTCCACCTGAAATAAAAATGTTTTGCAGCGGCTCAGAATTTTCTGTGTTTGCTCCACGCTTGGCTGCGCGTTATCCCATCCGGCTTGTTCCAGTTCGTAATCCATCTGAAATTCGTGCAGACTTTGCCGGATCTGATGCTCGGCGGCGATGAAGCGCATCCACGCGGTCGAATAACCGCAAAACTTGTCGACGGCCAGCACGACGCCCGCCGATCCCAAGGCAACCGAAGCCCACGCCGGTGACAGCGTGGACTGAGATATTTCGCTGATGATCGGCAAAAGACCGGCCAGCGCGGTCAAGCCGATGGTGCCCAGCCTGAGTCCCTGCGCCCAGAATTTCTTTTGGCGTTTGGAAAGCAAATACCAATCGATTGCCTCCAATGCATGCTTCTCGGCGCGCTGGTACACGATGTGAATCGATCCGCGCCGGTGTTCGGGACTCCAGTCAAGCACATCACTGGCCTCCGGCTGCACATCGCGGCGTTCGTCCTTTGCTGCGGGATCGTTGGTTTTTCCAGTCATGCACTGCCTCCAGAGTTTTTCGATTACTGTTCTTGCGCAATGATATCCGCTACGCCAAAGCGGCGGTGCTCTTCTTCCGTCAAATCGCGCCCGGCGCAGCATTTCAATTCCGCGGCTATTTCGTCGATAGGACGGCAAACAGCGCAAAGCCACAGCCGGGCAGTGCCATCCTGACCTGAGGTGACGATGGAATGACCATCGGTGCAAATTGGGCATTGACAACCGCATGTTCATGACCGCGCAACACGGCCAGTATTACGCTGATTCGTCATTTACGCAAATTACAAATTGATCTTTCCTCCAACCGGCGGTGAATATTAGCAATATCAGACGGATTGATAAACCATTTTTCATGGCGAAACGAACACCAAGCGCTAAGTTTTGCGCATCCAGTATAATGCACCAGGTTTTTCCCGATTTATTCCCGAGGTTGGCGGTTCCGGCCAAAGCAGACTGTAGGCTGATCCGGAACGGTCATTTTCCTGATTCTATGTTCGATATCAATTCCATTTTCGCACCGGGCGGCGCGCTTTCGCAGCATATTGCAGGATTCCGCACGCGCGCGCAGCAGGTGGAAATGGCGCAGGCGATTGCGGATACGATTGCCAAGCATCAAATTCTGGTGGCCGAGGCGGGCACCGGCACCGGCAAGACGTTCGCTTATCTCGCGCCTGCACTGCTGGCGGGCGGCAAAGTGATCATTTCGACCGGCACCAAAACCTTGCAGGACCAGTTGTTCAACCGCGATATTCCGACTGTGCGCGCGGCGCTGAAGATTCCGGTCACGGTGGCGCTGCTGAAAGGGCGCGCTAATTATATTTGCCACTATCATCTGGAAAGAAGTTTGCAGGATACCCACCTCAGTTTCATCAACCGCGATGAGATTCATTATTTGCAGTTGATCGAGCGCTACGCTAATCGCAGTCAAAGCGGCGATAAAAGCGGTTTGAGCGAAGTGCCCGAGAATGCGGCGATCTGGCAGAACGTCACGTCGACGCGCGACAGTTGCCTGGGTTCCGAGTGTCCCAGTTACAAAAAATGCTTTGTCATGGAGGCGCGCAAGCGGGCGCTGGCGGCGGATGTGGTGGTGGTGAATCATCATTTGTTTTTCGCCGATGTGATGCTGCGCGACGAGGGATTGTCCGAATTGCTGCCGGCGTGCAACACCGTTATTTTTGACGAAGCGCACCAGTTACCGGAAACCGCCAGTTTGTTTTTCGGCGAATCGGTCAGCACCGGGCAATTGCTCGATCTGGCGCGCGACGCCAAAGTGGAAGCGGTGCAAGCGGCGGGTGATTTTGCCGCGCTGCAGGATGCAATCGCGGCGATGGAAAAAGCCGCGCGCGATGTGCGTCTGACGATTGCGGAAGAAAATACACGGTTAGCGCTGGCGGCGGTGAAGCAAAATCGCAGTTTTAGCGATGCACTGGACAGTTTGCTGGAGAAATTGACGGCTCTGGTGAAATTATTGGAAAGCCAGGCCGAGCGTTCCGAAGGGTTGGAAAATTGCCGTCAGCGCGCCGCGGGGCATTTGTATCTGCTGCAACGCTGGCGCGATGAGACGGAAATGCGGGACCATGTGCGCTGGGTCGAGGTATATCACCATGCTTTGCAGTTGAACGCGACGCCGTTGTCGATCGCGGAGATTTTTCAGCGGCAGATGGTATCGTCGCCGCGCGCGTGGATTTTTACTTCGGCGACATTGTCGGTCAAAAAGGATTTCAGCCACTACACGGACGAGATGGGATTGACCGCGGCGCAAACGGCGTGCTGGGAGAGTCCGTTCGATTTCGCGCAACAGGCATTATTGTATGTTCCTGCCGGTTTGCCCGAACCCAATGACAGAACCTATACCGATCAGGCGGTTCAAGCGGCATTGCCGGTGCTGCGCGCGAGCCGCGGACGGGCTTTTTTTCTCTGCACCAGCTTGCGCGCGATGCAGCGTGTGCATGAATTATTACAGGCTGCCGGTGACTTCGATTTTCCACTGTTGCTGCAAGGACAGGGATCGCGTTCCAGCATGCTGGAACGCTTCCGTGCATTGAACAACGCCGTGCTCATCGGCAGCCAATCGTTCTGGGAGGGCATAGATGTGCGCGGCGAGGCGTTGTCGTTAGTGATCATCGATAAACTGCCGTTTGCGCCGCCGGACGATCCGGTGTTGTCCGCGCGCATCGATAAAATGCAACAGGAAGGGCGCAATGCGTTCATGGAATATCAATTACCGCGCGCCGTCATCAATCTGAAGCAGGGCGCAGGCCGGTTGATTCGCGATGAAGCGGATCGCGGCGTATTGATGATTTGCGATCCGCGCCTGACGACGAAAGCGTATGGTAAACAGATCTGGCAAAGTTTGCCGCCGATGAAACGCACACGCGATCTGGCGGAAGTCGAACGTTTTTTTACTGGATGATGTCTTCTGAATAGGCGCTGTTTTGACGACAGGGATCAATTATCTCTTTGCTGAACGATGAAAATTAATTTTATTCCCGCTTTGCTGGTTTTTCTTTTTTCCGGTGCGCTGTTGCTGGCCGCAGGCGCGGCCGCCGCCGCTAAGATTGATTTACCGCTAATCGGCAACGAAAAGACGGAGCAAAAAGAATTGGCCGTCGCCAAACTGAACGACATCATCCGGAATATCAAGCTGCAAAAAATGGAAGCGGAAGCGAAATCCCGGCTATTGATGAAAGCTAAAACGGAGCAGGAAAAAAACAAAATTCAAACGGAGCTGAATGAATTGAGCGACGCCATTGCGGAGCAAGAATCGTCGTTTGAGATGATATTGACAGCCGGGTTGGAGTTAAGCCGTGAAGAGACGGTGGAGAAGCGCGAGTTTGATTGGAAAAAAGATTTGCTGGAAATCGTGCAGCCGATCATGAGCGAATTGCGCCAGTTCACGGAGAAAAAACGCAAGACGGATAATCTGCAAAAAAAGATCGACTTCTATAAATCGCAAATTCGCATCATTCAAGAAGTATTGAAGCATATCGCCGGAATTAACAAAGCGGGTTTTGAGAAAGAAGCGCTGACGGAATTCGAGCGGATTGCCGGTAAATGGCAAAACCAGTTGGAAGAAAATCAGCATTTGCTGGAAGTCGTGCAGTTGCAGCT
>JAFEEV010000093.1 GCA_018240935.1 Pseudomonadota bacterium | reverse complement strand
GAATAAACAACCGTCGGAATACATGGTATCCGGCTGCAATTTCCACTCACCGCGCCGGATCAGGTGATTGGCGTGCGGGCTGTCGCCGTGCGGCAGCGAAACCGCGCCAAGATCCTTATCGTGCGCCATGGCAACAACTATCTCAACCCATTCGATGCACACCGGAGAATTCCGGGTCACCCAGTCGAATACAACCACGCCTTTACCGTTAGCGGTAAAACTTCTCTCCAGCACTTTTCCGGCCGTATCGCGCCAAACTTTCCGCCGGTTTCCGGCGCCGTAAATCTCAATCGCTTTCTGCGCCAGCGGCTTCAGCAACGAGCGCTTCATACCCGGCGACAGTAACAATGTTTGCAGCCGCCATAGCAGATACTGCAACGGCGTCAACACATCGCGGATATGCGCCACCCGCACATCCGGCAGCTTGCGCAGAAACTCAATGCGGTAATCGTTACGGATATTGCGATGACCGATCAGCACCACATCGCAAACATGGCCGGATTTGACCCATTTGAAAATAACCGGGGTGATGTGATCGATATCGTTGTAATGACGAAGAAAGAAAAGCGCTTTCATGTCATTCTTTGTGAGGAGCCAGCACAACCATTATTCATTCGACAAGTGACCGATGGCGCATACCTACGCAGTAATCCGGCCGGAATTTTTCATTTTTAAAATTAGATCGCACACTTCGCGCACGGCGCCGTGACCGCCGGAATGCGCGCAGACATAGCGGGCTTTTTGCACAATTTCCGGCACCGCATCGGCCGGACAACAGGCAAAACCTACGTTCTCGAGACATGCCAAATCGCACAGATCGTCACCGATATAGGCAATGTCTTGCAATGCAATTCCCTTGCGGCTCGCCAGTTCTCTCAACTGCGCAAGTTTGTCGTTGACCCCCGGATAGTATTCCTCGATGCCGAGTTTTTTCATTCGCGCCGCCACGGCCGGGCTTTTTTCGCTGCTCATGAGGCAAACGCCGATGCCATTTTTGCGCAGCAGTTGCAGGCCATGCGCATCGCGCGTGTTGAATTTCTTCAACGCCTCGCCCTCCGGCCCATAGTACATGCCGCCATCGGTGAAGGTGCCGTCGACATCCAGAACCAGCATTTTCACTTGTCCCGCGTATGCGCCGGACTCCATCAGCTTTTGCCGCAGCAGCAACTGCTCAACGATGATCCAGTCGGTTTCATCGTCGATCTCGACCGCAGTCTCCGGCGCCATCTCATGAATGCCGATACGCCCGCCCAGCCGGTTGCCGTAATCCTCCAGAATTTTCAGCCGGGTGAAATAAAAAGCGCCGTTTTCCATCAGGCAGCCAGCAAAATCCTGGCGCCGCGGACGCTTGAGCGGATCGTAATTAATTGGCGTACCGTCTTCAGTCCAGTAAAACCGTTTGGATTGCACCGCCGTTAACAAGGAATCGAGATGTTCATTGAGAAACTTCTGCTTGGCCGCGATAAAATCTTCCGCGCGCGTGAGCGGTGAGGTGGCTTGGATTAAACACAACACATCGAAAGCGGCGCGTTGTTTGAACTCGAGCATGGCGCTTTCCGTGCTGGCGGTGTCCGTGCACGTTTCGGCGGAACGCTCCAGAACCGTCACCCCCGCCGGAAACTCCTCCAGCACTTTGTCACGGATTCGTGCAGAATCGCTCGCCACGTAAACTTCGTCGAAACACCGCGAAGCAATCGCCTGTTCCAGGCTCCATGCAAACAATGGCCGCCCTGCGATAGCGCGCACATTTTTATCGACAATGGATTTCGAATTGGCGCGCAGCGGCATAAAAGCAACCCAGCGCATCAGTTGAAGTGTACCCCCTGAACCCGTTTCAGCTTGGCGCGCTGCGGCGCTTCGATGGCCAGTATCGGCGCATCCTTGAAGGTCAGCGCCTGAGAAACGGCGTGCACATCGCGCACCAGGCGGCGCAGGCCATCCGGCTCCAGCGACGCCGCATGATCGGTTCCTTTCCAGGTGCGATCCAGGGTGAAATGACGCTCAATCCAGGATGCGCCCAACGTGACAGCCGCAATGTCGACCGCGATTCCTAAGTGATGCCCGGAAAATCCGATTTCCTTGATGCGCGAACCGAAGCGGTTTTTCAGCGTTTGCAGCTCGAGCAAGCACACTTGATCGAATGGCACCGGATAGCCGGAGGTACAGGCATACAACACGACACGTTCCGCCGCATGGCATTTTTCCATTAACTGCACGATTTGCTCTTGTTCCTCGTAGGTGGTCATGCCGACGGAAATATGAATGTCGCCGTGATAATCCCTGGCGAGAAATTCGAGCATCGGAAAATTGAGATTGCACGCCGAGGGTATCTTGATGAACACAGGGTTGAGACCGGCAATTTGCTTGGCCGAAGTCAGGTCCCACACGGAAGTCGAATAACCGATGCCGAATTCCTTGCAATATTGCTGCAACTGGCGGTGCTGATCGACATTAAACTCAAGAAACTCCCGGTGTGCGCCATAAGTATCGCCATAACTGTTCTGCGCATTGGGATGCGGCGCATTATATTCTTCCGGCGTCAGCAGCTCCTTATTGGAACGCTTCTGGAACTTCACGAAATCGCATTTCGCAAATGTCGCTGCGATTCCGATCATTTCCCTGGCGATTTCCATGTCACCTTTATGATTACAACCGATTTCGGCAATTACCTTAGGCACTTTCATAAAATTTCCAGTTATTTCATTATTAATCAATTGATAAAATAAACACCAGCAAAAATCTGGCCGTTGCGCGCTGCATCCATTCTCAGTAACAAGAACCCGTTCTACATGTATCTCTCAGCTCCAAGAGACCGGGGTTTAATTAGTGACCCAGGTCGATGATTTATTGCCTTTCAGGTAAGCCGAACGGTGCTGCGGCGACAGCAGATCCAGATCAGGAAACCACGGCATGTGCAGTGCGGAAAAATCCCCGGCAACCCGCACGGCATCGAAAAAATCCCCGTTATAGTATTTTTTGTGATAAATCGCAAAAGTGGTATCGATGGGCGCGGCGTACACTTCCAGCCGGTCATGCTTGAGCGGCTTATTCCAAAAGCGCGACTCCCACTGCGCCACCGTCACGAGTTTATCGAAAGGAACGATATTTCCCAAGCTTGATTTCATACGGCGATCGGTCAAGCCGTACTCAACCTGGTAAGGCAGAGCAAAGCCTGATTTAAAGCATTTGAAGTGATCGCACACATCCGCAAGCTGCTGAATGAAATCCACCGGCAAGTGCTGGTTAAACAGCAAATCGGGATCGGTATAACCGAATATTTCCGGCAACACATCGTAAACCGGTCCTTGAAACCCTACGCGCGCGCCCATGTTAACCGCAGACTGCACCACGAACGCTCTTTTTGCCGTGGCGATCCCGGTAAGAATGGCGCGCGTCCCGGCGTCCTTGGAGGCATTGTCGATAATGACCGGCTTGATGGATCGGGCGTTGAGCTGCTGCACACAATGGTTGACGTAAACGCCGTTATTATAAGATACAACCAGTACCGGCACCGCACCGTCCAGAGAGTCAACCGCCGCTTTGATCTGCGCCGCGAGGTTGCGGACCGGTCTTTTATAGAGGTAGCGATGAAAAAATTTTTTCATGACCTAATCCGGCAATGTTCCGTTGCGCTCACTCTTTTACGGTACGGAAATTTTCACTGATTTCCGCTGCGGGTGCGGCTTGCGGCATTTTTCTCATGCGCTGGGAATGAACCTTGAAAAGATGCTTTGAGTGTTGCTCGATTTTGATCGTATCGAAGCGATGCAAAAGCTGGCCGAAGCGGGCGATTTTTTGTTCCAGATCGGCCACGGAAATTTCCGGAAAACGATGATCGTGATAAGCCATGCGATTGGGTCCGGGACGGCGCATATAGAGATTGGTCAATGCCGCTTTAATTTTGACGAATAACCAGCCCTGCGCAAAGGTGCTGAGCGGCCGGGGCGGCGGACGGTGGTTGCAATAACCGCTGGATTCCAGCACATCGACGATGCGCTCGCACGCCAAGGGACCTTTCTGCGCCGCCAGATAATAGTCGATCAGAGCCTGGCGCTCCTCGCCGCCAGCGCCGCCGAGCTCACCTGCCAGAATCCGGTTCAATGTCGTTTGCAGTTCTTCAAAATTGAAGCACTGGTAACTGAGTTTTGTCGGCAATCCCTGAAAATCATAGTCATAAAGCTTGTTCAATGTCGCCAGATAAGAAACTGCCGGAACGCCCAGTACATAGGCTTCCAAACCTGTTGTGCAACCGTTGTGCACCAGCGCCTTCGCCGCCAGCAACCAGGGAACGACGTTCCCTTCCTTGTTGATTACGATTCGCTCGCTGCGCGCCGCGAGATCCTGATAAATTTGATTGCTCTCACTGGGATGCGGACGAACAACGATGGTCATATCGGGAAATGCCTGTTCGAGCGCCGGAATCATGTGCTTGAAATCTTCCAGTATGGCCTGCTTGTGATCGCGCAATCCTTCGGCAAACTCAAGACTCATGCCTATTCCCGCTTGACCGCGGCGCGCCATTTTAGCAGAGTCCTTCCCGGCCTGAAATAAGCCGATGCTGGGAATGAATGGATTCACATCGCTGAAATTCGTGTTGATCAGAATGAAATCCCCAAAACGATCGCGCAACTTTTTAACTTCCGGATCGAAAAACGGACGCAATTCCGGCCTGAGCATATCGCCGCGCGGATTGCCGGTAATGTGAATCGGCAGATGCTGCGGCAGATGAGGATATTGCCGCATCAAGTCGACATTCTCCTGCCCCCAGGCGAAGACATGCGACACTTTGTTGATCGTTTGCGGCGACAGCCGGAGAGTGAAATAAGTATCGGCGGGCGGATGCACCAGCGCTTCTTCTTCCCAGGCGGCGATTTCATGTCCTAGTTGACGCAATGCCTTGAACATTGAATTGCTCAGACTGCGCATGCTTTTAGCGAGATAAACGCCGCGCGGAATGGATGCCACCTGAAAATGCGTGAAAGCCCGTGAACCGATCAGCACGGGAAAACCGCGCTCCGCCGCGAAACACGCCAGCAGAATTTTTGCATCCAGTTCGCGTACCTGGCTTTCTACCGGAATAATCAGCGTTGAGGCGCAATCCCCCTCATGTGTATTTGTCATTTTTATCACGCAGTGACTAAATCTGTTTGCAGCGGTTGTACGAAATCCCTTTTTTCTATCCAGTCGCAGCGCTGCGAAAATACCCGGAACAGTTCCGGATCGCTTGAAATAGCTGCAATCTCGTGGTTGAGCCAGAAGGATGGATTGGTCCAGTTGAAACTGCCGAAAATAGACCATACCTGGCCGCGATCCTCCACCAGCACCAATTTGAGATGCATCGGCAACTCTTCCGCATTCCGGCTGCGTTTGAAGCGGATTCCGGCGCGCATCAAACGTTGTTCAACCTTCGATGTAACGCGCCGGTATGTTGCCTCGGCGAATATCTCCAGCGTCACACCGCGCCGCGCCAGTTGGATCATAAAGTTAACCGCCGCCGCGCTCCTGATGTGCGACGCAAAAATACGCACATGCGCATTATCGCTTACTTTGCTTAAAAATTGCATGACCGGATGCGGGCGCACGCGCGGCCAGAAATGAACGGTGGTATCGCCACTGCGGATCGCTTCATTCGCTTCCGCGGAAAAACGGTAGAACAATCCCGGCCGCGTTTCATGCAGGTTGCGCGCGTGCTTTACCAGTTGCGCCACCAGCTCCGCATCGGTCAGTCCTATCAGCGCATTGTAACCCTTATCTTGATCACCGATCTCACGGATGACATCGAGCCTTTCTTCCGTTTGATTTCCGGAGGGATTGAACGAGCCGATAAACGCGATGGGTTTAGGATGCGAAAAACAGTAAAGCTTTTCGTGCAATTGCGGCGCCCATGTCCGCCCTGACGGAGCCGGCAATCCCGGGAATGTCACCAGACGCAAACCATCGCCCAAACCTTGCGGCCCCGATAGCACAGCAATCACGTCATCGTTGGCATCGGCCGTACGCGGTCTGCCAGCCAGGCTTACGGTAACGTTCACACCGCGCTTGCGCGCTTGAACGAGGGCTTCGGCCAGTTTCAGATCACGGAAATAGTATGTCACCCAATCGATTGAGCCGCCTGCCGGAACAGCGGTAATGTGCGCTTCCAGCACATTGCGCAGATACCCCGCAGGCTGATCCGGGCCACCAAAATATACCTCTGCTGACGATTTCATTTCCATCCCAAACGGTTTATGCAAAAGGTACTCTTACAGCAAACGCGCTGTTCTCCACGCTCATGTCAGCGCTTCACCGGTCAATCTTTCCAGAATGCGCAGCGGTGAGCGTGCCGGATCGTTCATCGCCTCGACCGGTAAATAAAATGTCTGATCCAAACTATGCTGTCCGGATATCGCGCCGTGCAGCACCAAATCGGTGAGCGCAATCCAGCTTGATCCGGCGGGAAATTCCATCAATTTACGCGGAGCCGTGTTTTGGTATTCCTTATCGCGCATACCAAGCGCGCGCAGCGCCGCGATGTATTGATCATACTTGGTCTTAACGCCATCAACGATACCAAGCTGAGCCAACAGCTTAGAAAACCAGGATGGGCCTTTGACATGCACACCGGGAAGAAAGCGTTGCACAAAAGGCTCAAATGGTTCGCCGAGCTGCCAGATGCGCAATCGATCCGCCGGATTGATGTTGGTGAAAACACGCAGCATACTGCGTCCTTGCGTCGGGTAGCCGTAGCTTGAGTCGATATGGAGAGCCTGTGTGCTGTTGCGCGCAAAAGGCCGGTAGGTAACCCGTTTGCGGTCTAGCGACTGGCGGTAGCTGGGAAACAGTTGGGTGATGACACTTTCGGTCCATTGTCCATAGCGCGCCATGATGGCTTCGAGATCGGAACGAGCGCTATCCTTGATTTGAGCGCGCACCATCTTGCCGTGTATCTGTGCGTAGTGATATTTCTTGATATGCCCGTTTTTCGGATCGAAAATAATTGTAGGCTTGCCATTTTCAACATCGGGCACTTGCGTCAGGATGTTGGCCGTATTGGATATCAGTTCCCGTTCCCGCTCGGAAAGTTCGAACCCTCCTTTGGGAAGATAGATCAGCCCCCCGCCTTCCAGCGTTTGAATAGCTGCACGCTGTATTTCGGGCGACGACAGGTTCATACCCGGTTCAATGGTAAACATTTTCAGGATTTCAGTTTCATCGCTTTTGGAAACATGTTGCTCATCGATCATGCTATATCCTCGAGTTATTCAGAAACGAAAATAATCCGGCAGCGAATTATACTGGATTATGCTCATTTTATTAAAAGACGTATTCCGATTTAAGGAAACGCTGATTAATTGACTGCACAAGCGAATCACTTCGTTGCGCGGCACTCGCTCCCTCCCCTATCTTGTTGATAGGCTTCGGTCGCTGTGTTCCGTGCGCCTCGTGCTTCATCTCGTCTGCCGAATTAATCAGCGTTTCCTTAACATTCTTTAAAACCGGCGCCGTAAAACGCTCAGTTTCGATCAATGCGCGTACTGGGTTGCGATAGTCCGTTGCAGATTGAATGCCAGGAGTTCCCCGAGCCGTTCATTACCCAGCGGCCCTTTCTGGGCGCGTTGAATGATGTCCAAATCCGGCGCTTTATTGGCTTCGATCAAACACGGACCATTTTCGAGTATAGCGACATCCCAGCCGATGACGACTTGATCCGGAAAAAGGCGATTGTGCGCATCCTGCACAAAATCAACCATCTTTTCCCAGCACGGAAGCTTGCGCTGTGATATCGCCGTATGGGATAGAGGATGCTGCTCATACCAGCCATCGGTCACCACTCCCCAGCCGCCGCGCGTACCTTCCCCCAGTACACCGGTATTGATATCGACGTTGGCCGCGATACCGCCGGCGTGATAGTTATCGACGATCACATCGGCGTATCGCTTCATGCGGAAGACTGCATTGGTGACTTCATAACCGCCCGTTTCATTGCGGCAGCTCATAACGCGCACGGTCGCCAGCGCGCCGCAGGCCAAATCGGCAATCTCGGGGTGATTGATCAACCGCGGCTGCACGATATAAGCCGTGTGTTGCGAATTCTTCCGCAGAATTTCAAGCACCTGACTTCCATTGGCGCGGCTACCGTCGTTGCAGAGAAATTGTCCGGAACCCAGATAATCCCAGCGTATCGTGCCTCTACCGCCTTGCCCGTTGAGCGGTTTGACAAACAGATCGAACTCGGGAAAATCAGACCGTTCCCAATCCACCGGGGTAATCCCGCCATTCCGGATTATCCAGAGGATGGGCGCTGCGGTTACGCCATTTTTCCGGCAATGCGCCATAAAGAGCGTCTTATCCCGGATGCATTGCGTGCTGCGTTCGATAGGAACAGGAAGTCCGCCATTATGGTCGCGCATGAAGCGGTAGAGCGCGGCTTTCGTTTCGAAGCGGTTGAGATATTCATTGGCGTGCTGCCGCTTTGCGTCATCGTGCAGCTCAAAGATGTAGTACCAGGGCGGTAAAATCGCACAACGGCATGCGACACCGATTTGTTCCCGCGCCTGCCGGAAAATGCCCTTGCCTGTCCGCTTTTTTATAGCGCGCCCGTTGAGCGCCGTGAAAGTTACTGTCAATCCGATGATCAAGAAAGGAAACAGCGGCAATACCAGCAACATGATACAGCGATCCACCAGATTGGCTTCGCGCCAGGCGATAAGCCGGAAGTAGCGATGAATCGACGTGGCCGCCGTATCATCTTCCGTCAATCGCCAAAGTATCCACCTCGCACCGCTTAAATCCCGGACAATCCTGTCAAACCCTAAATCAATCCCCATTTATAGTTTTCCTCATTTATACTGGCAGCGATCTCATTACATCATCGGCTTCCAGGCGCGCGTTATTTTATTGTCATGTCTAATAAATCATTTTTCCTCAAACACCTAACTTAGTTACAAATACAATTAAACTTGCCACATAATGTTAAAATAACCTCAGTGAAGTTATTGTGAATAAAAACTGTAAAAATAAATATTTACCTTTACTAGAAATTCACTTTTGCTTCAATCATCAAGAAAACTAACCACCCACACTCCCAGAGATGCTCTCAACACAATTTTCCATCGTCATTCCGACATTGAATGAAGCCGACAACATCGATCCTTTATTGACATCGCTGTTTGCGTTGAATCTGCCGCCGGAACGTTTTGAAGTCATTTTCGTCGACGACGGTTCGCGCGACGGCACACCTGAAAAAATTCATGCATGGGAAACGAAAGCGCGCGTGAGGTTGATCGAGCGCAGCGGAAAACCCGATTTGATCGCATCGATTCTGGCTGGCGCAGCCGCCGCGCAGAGCGAAGTCATTGTCGTCATGGATGCCGATTTGAGCCATCCGCCCGAGCGCCTTGGCGCGCTGGTCGAACCGGTATTGAACGGCAGTCACGATATCGCGATCGGCAGCCGCTACGTTCCCGGCGGCAGCACCGAGGGCTGGCCGTGGTACCGGCAATGGCTATCGCGCATTGGCGGCTCGCTGGCACGCCCATTGTGCGATGTCAACGACGCCACTTCCGGCTTTTTCGCCTTCCGCCGTGAACTGGCGTCGGCCGTTTCCGGGCAAGCGCGCGGCTACAAGATTCTGCTGGAAATGTTGATGGCCGGACAAGGCAAACTGAAAGTTATCGAGATACCGATTTGCTTTCGCGACCGGACACGCGGCGCTTCGAAATTGTCGTTTCATCACCAATGGGCTTATTTACAGCGGTTAATGGCGCTGGCAGGCGGTGCAGTGGCTGCTCAGGATGCCAGCCGGTACGCGGCAACCGGCTTGTTCTGCGCATTGATCGACATTGCCGTCTACCAGCTCTTGATGAGTAGCGGCGCCGGGCTGGCTTTAGCGCATATCGCGAGCTTTCTCGTTGCCGCCGCAGTGTGCGTATTTAACTTACGCGATTCATTCCGGCTGCAACCGGCGGGCCCATTGCACTGGCGCTTGATTGGCCGTTTTGCCGCGCTCGCCGGCATTGCGCTGTTCACGCGCGGCGGCTTATTGGCATTGCTGGTTTATGATTGGCACGCGCCGCCGCTATTGGCCATTTTTCCCGCCCTCGCGGTTAGCGCGGTCATTATCTACTTGGGATCCGTCTTTTACTTGCCATCCGCGACACAGCATCTGCCCGCTCCGGATGTGCGCTGGCGCGCCGCTTCGATTGGCATCGTCGCGTTCATCGTATTGCTGCGTCTGATTTATCTCGGCCAAACGGAGCTGATTCCGGATGAAGCGTATTACTGGAACTACGCCCAGCACATGGATTTAAGTTTCTACGACCACCCGCCCATGGTGGCATGGCTGATCTGGCTCGGCACTGCGATTGCCGGCAATACTGAATTTGCTGTCAGAATCGGCGCATTTCTTTGCGGCCTGATCACGATGGGTTTTCTGTATGCGTTGGCACAGAATCTGTACGACAAATCGACCGCCATGCGCACCGCGCTGCTGCTGGCTATTCTGCCGTTCACCTTTGCCACCGGCTTTCTCATGACAACCGATGCTCCGGTAATGGCCGCCTGGGCTGCCACGCTCTATTACATGGAACGCGCCTTGGTTGCAAACCGCGGCTCGGCGTGGCTAGGTATGGGAATCGCGTTCGGTCTCGGTATTTTGTCCAAATATACGCTCGGATTGCTCGGCATAGCCGCACTATTATTCACGCTCATCGATCCGGTTGCACGCCGCTGGTTGATCCGCCCCCATCCGTACCTTGCGGCATTGCTGGCGCTGATACTGTTTTCCCCGGTTATTATCTGGAACATGGAGCATCACTGGTCTTCGATCGTGTTTCAGTCATCGCGCGCGCGCGGTGTCGGCGATGATTTGTTTTCCCCTCATCTGCTGTTCGCCGATCTGCTGGTGCTGTTGACGCCCGTAGGTTTGGCAGCCGCACTCTGGGCGTTATGGCCGAAGAACCAGCCGGATGGCAGCGAGACAGCGCACAGACGTACTTTGTTTGTATGCATCTTCACCGGCATACCGCTGGTCATATTTTTTGTTCTGAGTACACTCGATTCATTGCGCTTTCACTGGACAGCTCCACTATGGCTGGCCATAGTCCCGGCCATGGCATGGATGATGGGGCAAAACATCAGTCCGCGCAGCATCGCCGGCCGCATTCAAGCGTCCTGGAAACCGACCATCGCCATTACCCTCGTGGTCTATACGCTTGTACTGCACTACGTGGTGCTCGGAATTCCAGGGATCCCCTACCCATCATTCATGACCCGTTACTATTGGCGTGAAACCACCAGTGAAATTGAGAAAATTGCCGAACATGTGCAGCGGGAAACAGGGCAAAAGCCGCTGGTCGTCGGCATGAGCAAATGGTCGGTCGCCAGCGCGATGTTTTTTTACAACCGGCACGGAGAACCGCTGGATATCCGTTCACGCAATATGTTTGGCGACAGCGGCGCGATGTACCAAGTCTGGCATTCATCCGAACCGCCCACTAACCGGCCGATCATCCTGGTTGGTATGGAGCCGCAACATCTGGAGCGTGACCGCGCGGGCAACGACATCGCCCGGTTACTCGACCAGCCCGGACCGGTTGAAAGCATGACGATTACGCGTGAAGGCAAGCCGTTGCGAATGGTTTATTACCGGATTGCAAAAGGCTATTTGGGGTTGTAATTCTTGTCAAATGACTGACCTGCAGCAAACCAACTGGGCTGATCCTGAAATAGTGCAATGGTGTCAGTATTTGCTCGATAGCTACGCGCACTGGATGAAGCAGGAATTGATTGAACGTACAGGCACGCCGCTGGAGCAAGCGGAGCGGCTATTCAACAGCGCATTTGTCGTAGCGTCGCACGGCGCGGAAGACGATCCGGTTTTGAATTACGGCAATCGGGCGGCGCTCGATTTATGGGCGATGAATTGGCAGCAATTTACACAAACCCCATCGCGCCTGACGGCGGAACCCGGCAAACGGGAAGAGCGCGAGCGTGTGCTAGAGCAAGTGAAAACACAAGGTCATATTTCCGGTTATAGTGGCATCAGAATATCCAGTTCCGGACAACGTTTCCTAGCCGAGCAAATCACCATCTGGAATATTCATAAACCCGATGGCACAGCAATCGGGCAAGGCGCTACCTTCGTCATATGGAAATATTTAAGCTAAATTCATTGTCAATAAAAAAACAAATTTGCCCGGAACCCGGAACTGGTTTATTCTTTGCCCCCTTGCCGGATTTTGCTGGAGAAGTGACCGAGTGGTTGAAGGTGCACGCCTGGAAAGCGTGTGTACGGCTCAAACCGTACCGCGGGTTCGAATCCCGCCTTCTCCGCCAGTTTAAGGTCTCACCCAGACCACTCAAGACCAACTAAGACCCATAAGAAACAGGGTGTTAGTTGTGTTTCAAGAAATGACCGATTAGTCTCCGTTGGTCTCCAAAGGCCTCGGTTGTGGCACAAAAATGACACAAATTTGCCACAAGTCGTTTTTGCCGATGAGCGTACCGCAGCATACGGCACAGAAAAATGCCGCCGCATGCGGCAGCATATTTTTTCCGAGCTTGTTCCCATTGCCGGAGACCTGGCCGCCCACTACGTCAAAACCGCCGAGCGTTCCAGTTTCGAGCAAGCCAACCATGAACTGCAGGATATTTATTTTCAGCTGCGCATTGAGGATCTGAATCTATGCGGCGATAGCGAGGAATTGTTTGAAGCCGCCAAGCGCTTTGCCGAAAAATGCCACACAGCCCGCGCCCGTGCGCAATCACCAGCCGATGCTTATCAAGCTTGCCTGCGCGTCGTCGATCATTACCAAGTCAAACGGCCATCCATCAAAGGCGACGATCCGGAACCGGCACTGAATCGCATGTGCTGCTCGCACTGGTGGAACCGCAGAATTCAAATACTGAAACTGCGCAAGATTGAGACCATTGCCCGCAATCTCGAGCTGGTCAACCGCCTGCGCGGCACGTATGCCAGCGACTACACCATTCATGTTAAGCGCAAACAAAAGG
>JAFEEV010000092.1 GCA_018240935.1 Pseudomonadota bacterium | reverse complement strand
TAAAGTAAATTGACGCTGAGCAGCATGACGGAAATGCGTAAATATTTTTGTGTATTCATGTTCTTCCTATCGCAACGGATTGATTTGAATTGATGTCGAGTGCTTGGATTGATAAATAACCTGTAAGAACAATCCATACCCACCGCAAGCCCATTCTCTCAATACTGTGATATGCTCAGCATCATCAATTCTGATGTTGTTTTGTAGGAAAATTTGTGATAGGGGAGTCACGATGAATAACAACAGACCTACGCATGATGCGCTGGTTGATGCTATTTATGAATCAGCGCTTAATCCGGTCAAATGGAAAGATACGCTCAACCGGTTGAGCGCTTATCTCAATGCCAGTGCGATCAATATGATCGGTTTGCAGGTGCAAAATTACGATAATCCTTTTTTACTCAGTCAGAATATTCCGAGCGACTACGGCAGAGATTATCGAAACTACTGGCGAGAGCATGATATCTGGGTGCAAGCGGGGATCGACAAGGGTTTGAATGGCGGTGGCAAAACACTTACCGGCGATATGCTGGTGGATCGGCGCAGTTTTTTGCAAAGTACTTTTTACAATGAATGGCTGGCAGAACAAAACATCAGCGATGTGCTTTCCACCAACCTATGGGATGACAATCCGAATACGCCGAAAATCATACTTTGTTTTTTCCGCGGAGTCGGTCAACATAGTTTCCAAGAAAGCGACCGGTTGAATTTGCATCATCTCGCACACCATCTCAATCGTGCGTTTAGTATCACTTCCCAGCTCAAACTTTCAGAACAGAAAAATGTACTGGAAGAATCCATTGTCGACTCGATCGGGCACGCCCTATTCGTGCTGAATGAAAATCAAAAAATCATAAAATGCAATGCTGCTGCAACGCGGCTTTTAAGTGGTCATCCGGGGTTAATCAAGATCAGGCATGAACGGCTCATCGCACTAGGGCACCACGCCAGCCCAAGCCTTGAGGAAGCCATTGCATTGGCGGATCGCGGGCATCATGCGGAAATCGTATTCACTTCCACGCAACTTGGCACAATCAAAGAAACGCGCCACGCGCGCTTAACACCGCTTAAAGAAGCAGCGATTTGGCCACTAACCCATCGTGCGCATTATTTACTTTTGATCGAAAAGAACGACGAAATTAAACAAGAAACACTTCGTGCATTTTGCGCATTGTTTAACATGACTGCGTCCGAGCAACAAGTTTTACTTGGCCTAATGCAAGATGCGACGCCTGAAGAAATTGCGCAATCTTTCAATGTGAGCCTCACAACGATACGTTCTCATATTCAGCATATCCGGCAAAAAACCGGCGTTCGCCGCATGACTGAGTTGGTGCGCGTGGCGCTGATAGCCACTCGCTCGCTATAGGGAAATTCAGAAAACTGCAAAGCAGAGTCAATTTGCGAGATAGTGCTGCGTTTCTTCCCGTGGCGTTATTGACGTGTTCCCTGGCAAAAGTATTTCCTTCTGTTCAATAACCAACTTCAACATTCCCATCCCCGAAATGCGCCTGCAACGATTGCAGCAAATCGTCGTGCACATAAACTCGCCAGCCGTTTCCCAATTCCAGTTCGCCGCTGGCTGAGTCATTACGGTACATCAGCATGACCGGGCAGTAATTTGCGTACGGTTTTTGTGCCTGGGGAGTGAAGGGTGTCAGTAAGGCTTTGAGGCTGGCGGTTTGTGCGATGGTGGAAGCGTCGCAGCGGATTTTCAGTTGTTTGGCGAAGCGTGAGCGGATTCCGGCGAAGTCGTACAGCTGTTCGGCGGTGATGCGCAGTTCGTCGCCTTCTTCGCCGTTGTAGTTGCGGTTGCTGATTTTTACTTCGGCGATCAGTAGCTGATCTTCTTTCAGCCAGGCGCGGTTGGCGTCGAACAGTTCGCTGAAAACGACCACTTCGAGGCGCGCTTTACCGTCGTCCAGGTTGATGACGCCCATGCGGCCGCGGCGCGTCATTTGCACGCGTAACGAGTGGATGATACCGGCGAGCAGTTGTGGTTCGCGGCTGGGGTTCAGCCGGTCCAGGCGGGTGCGGATGAAGCGCTTCAGTTCCGGCGCGTACGTATCGAACGGATGGCCGCTGAGATAATAACCGAGGCCGATTTTTTCCTGGCGCAATTTTTCCCGGTCGGACCAGGGTTCCGTGGCTGCCGGTTGCGCTTGCAGGTGCGGCTCGCTGTCGCTTGCGCCGAATAAATTGGCCTGACTGGCCGCCCGGCTTTGTTGCTCGGCGGATTCGATGGCGATGCCGACGGAGGCCATCAGGCTGGCGCGGTTGGCATCGAGAGTGTCAAACGCGCCGACGCGGATCAATGATTCCATCACGCGGCGGTTGGCGATGCGCCGGTCAACGCGGTTGCAGAAGTCGAATAAACCGGTAAAAGGGCCGCCTTGCTCGCGCACCGCGATGATCGAGTTGACTGCCGATTCTCCGGTGCCTTTGACGGCGCCGAGACCGAAGCGGATGGTTTTGCCGTCGACCGGAATGAAACGGTAAGCGGACAGATTGATGTCCGGCGGCAGGATCGTCAAGCCGTTGGCGATGCTGTCTTCGACAAAAATCTGCACCTTGTCGGTGTCGTCCATGTCGGCGGACATACAGGCCGCCATGAATTCGGCGGGGTAGTGCGCTTTCAAATACGCGGTCTGGAAGGCGATCAGCGCGTATGCGGCGGCGTGCGATTTGTTGAAGCCGTAACCGGCGAATTTTTCCATCAAGCCGAACAATTCGGTCGCTTTGTCTTCGCTCAAATTGTTGTTAACTGCGCCGGCGACGAAAATATCGCGTTGCTGCGCCATTTCCTCGACTTTTTTCTTGCCCATCGCGCGGCGCAGCAAGTCGGCGCTGCCCAGGCTGTAGCCGCCGATCACCTGGGCGATCTGCATGACTTGTTCCTGATAAATCATGATGCCGTAGGTCGGACCGAGAATCGGCTCCAAGCGGGGATCGAGATATTCGATATTTTTCCGGCCGTGCTTGCGGTCGATGAATTCCGGAATCAGATCCATCGGGCCGGGGCGGTACAAGGCCACCAGCGCGATGATGTCCTCGAAACGATCCGGCCGGGCTTTTTGCAACAGGTCGATCATGCCGCGCGATTCAAACTGGAAAATACCGACGGCATTGCCTTTGCGCATCAGCGCGTAGGTTGCATCGTCGTCGAGCGGCAGTGTTTCCAGTGAAAAAGGCGGGGCGGACGGATTATCATTCGGGTGCAATTGACGGATATAGCCGACGGCGCGGTCGAGAATCGTCAGCGTGCGCAAGCCGAGAAAGTCGAACTTAACCAGGCCGATTTTTTCGACATCGTCCTTGTCGAGCTGGCTGACGACCGAATCGGCGGATTCGGTGCAATAAATCGGGCAAAAGTCGGTGATTTCGCTCGATGCGATTAGCACGCCGCCGGCGTGCATGCCGATATTGCGCGTGATGCCTTCGAGGCTTTCCGCCAGTTCCAGCAGATTGCGCACGTCTTCTTCTTCGGCGGCGCGCTGATTGAGCTGCGGTTCGAGCTGGCGGGCTTTTTTCAACGTCATGCCGATTTCGAACGGCACCAGCTTGGCGAGTTGGTCGACGAAGTTGTACGGCAAGTCCATGACCCGGCCGATGTCGCGGATCACCGCTTTCGCCGCCATCGAACCGAACGTGGCGATCTGCGACACCTTGCCGGTGCCGTAGCGCTGCTTGACGTAGTCGATGACCAGTTCGCGCCGGTCCTGGCAGAAATCGATATCGAAATCCGGCATCGACACCCGCTCCGGATTCAGGAAACGTTCAAACAGCAAATCGTAACGCAGCGGGTCGAGATCGGTGATGCCGAGCGAATACGCGACCAGCGAACCCGCGCCTGAGCCGCGTCCGGGGCCGACCGGCACGTTGTTATGCTTGGCCCAATTGATGAAATCGGCAACGATCAGAAAATACCCGGCGAACCCCATCTGAATGATGGTGTTGACTTCAAATTCCAGGCGAGCCAGGTACTGCGGCAGTTTGCCGGCGCGTGTTTGTTCATCCGGAAACAGGTGCAGCATGCGCTGGTGCAGACCTGCCGCCGCTTGGTCTTGCAAATACTGGTCCAGGCTTTCGTTATTCGGGGTTGGGAACAGCGGCAGACGGTTGATACCCAGTTCCAATACCAGGTTGCAGCGCTTGGCGATTTCCACGGTGTTGGCCAAGGCGCTCGGGATGTCGGCGAACAATTGCGCCATTTCATCCTGGGTTTTGAAATATTGCTGTTCCGTAAAATTCTTCGGGCGGCGTTTATCGTCCAGGGTATAACCTTCGGCGATGCAG
>JAFEEV010000091.1 GCA_018240935.1 Pseudomonadota bacterium | reverse complement strand
CAATGGAATCGCGTACACTATCGCCTTTCTGAACATTGATACAATAACAACCCGACAATCATGATGGTACGCACACGATTCGCACCCAGCCCGACCGGTTATCTTCACATTGGCGGCGCACGCACTGCGCTGTTTTCCTGGGCTTATGCCCGCAAGCATGGCGGAAAATTTATCTTGCGCATCGAAGATACCGATCTGGAACGCTCCACGCAGCAATCGATTCAAGCAATTCTGGATGGTATGGAATGGTTGGGATTGGATTACGACGAAGGGCCGTTTTATCAGATGCAGCGGCTGGCGCGCTATCATGAAGCGGCTGAGCAATTGCTGCAAAATAATTTGGCTTATTATTGCTACGCCAGCAAAGAAGAATTGGAGGAAATGCGCGAACAGCAACTGGCAGCCGGTCTGAAGCCACGTTACGACGGCCGCTGGCGCGACAGCAAAAAAACCCCGCCCGCCGGTGTAAAACCGGTGCTCCGCTTCAAAAATCCGCTGGAAGGCCATGTCACATTCAGTGATCAGATCAAGGGGAAGATCACTGTCGCCAACAACGAACTCGATGATCTGGTGTTGCTGCGCAGCGACGGCGTGCCGACGTACAACTTCAGCGTGGTGATCGACGATCTGGACATGAATATCACGCACGTCATCCGCGGCGACGATCACGTCAACAACACGCCGCGCCAGATCAATATTCTCAAAGCCTTGGGCGCGGCATTGCCGGAATACGCGCATGTGCCGATGATTCTGGGCGCCAACGGCGAACGTTTGTCGAAACGGCACGGCGCGGTCTCGGTGATGCAATACCGCGACGACGGCTACCTGCCGGAAGCGTTATTGAATTACCTGGCGCGCTTGGGATGGTCGCACGGCGACGAGGAAATTTTCAGCCGCGAGCAATTGGTCGAATGGTTCGATTTATCGGCAATCAGCCGCTCTCCGGCCAAATTCAACCCGGAAAAACTGCATTGGATCAACCAGCAATATCTCAAAACAACCGATAATGCCCGCCTGGCTGAATTGGCCGCGCCTTTTTTGACGAATGACAACTGCCGCCTCGATGGCGGTCCGGATCTGGCGCAAGTAGCCGGGCTGCTCAAGGAGCGCGTCAATACCATCGAAGAACTGGCCGATGCCGCTGTGTACTTTTACCGCCCGCTGGAACCGGCCGAAGAACTGAAAACGCAACATTTGACCGCGGCTGCCAAGCCGATCGTGACCGGTCTGATGGAAACATTCAAACAGATTGAATGGACGCGCGAAGCGATTCATCAGGAAATAAAAACCGCCGCCAAAGCGCACAATGTCAAATTACCGGCAATCGCCATGCCGCTGCGGGTCATGGTAACCGGCGAAGTCCACACCCCCTCGATCGACGCCGTCTTGGCGCTGCTCGGACGCGAGGAAACGCTCGATCGCATGAACAGCCATCTTGGCAATTTTCCGGGATGATCTTTGCTTTACAAGCCATCATGGCATCAGTATAATCCCCCTTCCTTTGATCAGGGGGTATAGCTCAGCTGGGAGAGCGCTTGCATGGCATGCAAGAGGTCAGCGGTTCGATCCCGCTTATCTCCACCAGTTTCTACTGTGGTTTAAGCAACGCTATAACGACATATCTTTTGTCCCCATCGTCTAGAGGCCTAGGACATCGCCCTTTCACGGCGGTAACAGGGGTTCGAATCCCCTTGGGGACGCCAATAGAAAAAACTAACCGGTACTTTTACTGCGTGCACGCGCAGTATCGGTTATCCGTAAAAACCGCATACTTGAATTTTCCCATAGCCGCACGATCCTTCAGCGCACCGGTGAGTAGCATGCGCTAGTTCACATCGGCAAAAGCGCAATGCAAAAAAACCCCGCCACACTGCTTGATGCGCTTGATACCGCGGCCGGTACGCTGATTAATCGTATCGACGACCATATCCAGAATCGCCCGGCGCAATAACTTCGCGCCCGCTTTCTGAAACCGGCATCGCCAAGTTGAGAAAAAAACGGATTTACCGGTTTCTCGTTGAAACACCTGCACACCTACAGCCGGTCCAGATTGTCGCCCCAGCTCGTGATATCTTCGATCCAATAGTTATAGCGGCGCTCGCGATCCTTGCCGTCAACGCCGGATTTAGCATCGGGAACGAGATCAAGGATGCATAAAGCCCGTCCGATGCCGCGCCGGCGGTATTTACCTTTTCTGGCGGTCACGATCTGATCGCGCCAGGCGCCCAGGTTGATATAGGTATAACTTTTATGGCTCCGGGAATGAACCGGTTCCGGGAAATATAATTCTTCCTGCAAAGAAATATGCGTATGGCCTTCGCTATGAATGCGGAAGCCGTAATTGCGATATTCCGGCAAAAAGGCCGGGAAACTCAGAATTTCCTGGTAAGAAGGCGCATCGCTGAAGCTCATCAGGCCGGTTTTCAGTTTCGACATCGCGCGCATCATCCAGTAGATTGCTCTCAATTCAAGCCGCGTACTGAAGAACTTCATCACCGATAGCAGGATTTTGGTGCATAGGATGGCGGCTTTGAACAACGGTCTGGCGCTTTGCCGGGTGAAATCCCAGCTCAGCCATTGGTACATGGAAGAACTCAACTGCTTTTCGATGATTTCATTGACTTGAATAAGGTCTCCCCCTTTCTCGCGTAATCGCCAGGTCTCCTCGATCATTCTTCCCACAGCTAAATAAGTCGGCCGGTATAGATCCAATTCGCCCAGAATCCGCAACAACCGCGTAATTTCATCGTGCAAGCGCGGCTCATCCTTTATCAGCCCCTGCAATTGTTCCTTCGTCCGGAATATGAATCCCGCCAATAATCCGGCTGCTACCGTATCGCCGAAACATGGCTCGGTGAACGGGCTATAGCAAAGCTTCCGCCAAGCAGCCAGATCCCAGCCGTCGCTCACCTTCCAGCCGGGCAATCCCGAGTTGGCCTTGACGGCGCGGCAATTATCCTCGTCCCTCCACTGCCCGTGCGTGATGAACAGCCTGAAACCCCGGTCACCCCAGTAAAACGGCAGCCAGGGCGCGGCATCCGGATGACCGTTCAAATAGTGATCCGGATTGCTGAAATACATTTGCCCGATCCACTGTTTGTAATTCACTGACAAAGCCGGCAAGGGCTGTCCCAAACATTCTTCATAAAACTTCTTTAGCGTTGCGTTATCGGCCAGCATCTCCTTATCGTGGTTTCCGAGCAGCACCAGTTTCTGAATCCTGACATTGCTCAGATCGCTGGAAAGACGATTGAGCCAATAGAAAAATCCCGGTTTGGTAACGGTCTCGCTGTGATCGGATCCCAATAAACGCTTAAGCCAAGCGGAAAATCCCGATTGAGTGCCGGGCTTGCTATGGTTTTCAATAATCCCTTGGATAATTACTTGCAGATTTTCTCGAAATTGCGGCTTATCCCGTTCCCAAGGATAGACACCGGTTTTTGCCCACTGCGCGGTACGGATCATGTCGACGACGTCCCCCGCCAATAGCAGATGCAATTCCCGTATGTCATGCTGGCGGCACAATTCCTTGATCCGGCCAAATACATTTTCCCAAACCACAGTCTCAGCACTCTGATTTCCGACTGTTCCGTCGGTGAAATGCACGTCACTGAAGCAAACACACAGGCGGTTGGGCCGGTTCGGGTCATCCGGATCGGAAAATCCCGCCTCCTGAAATACCAGAAAATCTTTTGGTAAGTCTTTATCGGTTCGATACGTATTCATCGCAGTATGTCCTAAGTGTACGCCGCCAGAGCCATCCGGATTGTCAGCCGCCGCAATTTAAGAAAGGTCCTGGCTCATCGGATTTGAGTTTTACGGCTGGCTATCGTAATACATCCGCCTCCTCGCCGCTAATGCGTGCCGGTTTATTTTTCCGTTTCCGCCCAGATAAGCTGATTTTCAAAGTACGCCGGATCGAGCAGGTGGTTTTTGATGATATGGTTGCGCAAATTGTTTTCGATGGTTTCAGCCACCGCTTCTTGATTGGATCTAATGCCTTCCGGCATCGCACCGATGGCCACGGCGATGCCGCTTTTCACAATGACTTGCAGAATCGGCATATCGGCAAACGAAGAGATCACCACCGATTCTTCCGCCTGGATATAGCGGTCGATCAGATAACGCATGTCCGCTTCATACGCTTTCAGGTCAATTTTCTCATTGGAAGCATTTTTGATGACGTCACGCAGT
>JAFEEV010000090.1 GCA_018240935.1 Pseudomonadota bacterium | reverse complement strand
TCGCTCCGCCAGCGCGATGAAGTCGGCAGGCGGCAACAAGCCGTGCTCTGGATGCTGCCAGCGCACCAGGGCTTCGGCGCCGACGATTTCGCCGCTGATGATATCGACCCTCGGCTGATAATAGAGCAGGAATTCATCTCTCTCGATAGCATCGCGTAGCTGCGATTCGGGAGATTTGCTGCGTGTCAAGAATGTATCATTCACCCGGGAATAGCGAACGATCTGATCGCCCCAAATTTTTGCTGCCTTGAGTGCGCGAACCGCGTGATCCAACTCGACCGGATCATCATATGATCCGTCAGTATCGGGGTAGTCCGCGACACCTGTATGCACCAGTACCGGAATTTGATGGCCGTCCAATTCGAATGGCTTGCCAAAGGCATCGGATAAATGGTGGTCGAAACTAGCGGCATAGTCGGATTCCGCCGACAAATGAACGAGCGCGAAAGTATCGCCTCCAATTCTGCCGGCGATGAACGTTTCGCTGGACAGTGCTTGCAATCGTTCGCCAATGCAACGCAGCAGATGGTCGCCACCCTCCCGACCAAAACGTTCGTTGAATTGCGCGAAGTCATCAAGATCAATTGCACAGACGCACAGGTGTTGACCGCGCTCCCGTGCAACTTCAATGAATCTTGCAATTTGTTCGCGCACACCTTGTGCGTTGAACAGTCCGGTCAGGGGATCGTAATAAGTCAGATGCTGGAGTTGCTGCGAGGCGACGAGCTGATCAAGCGCAAACGACAGATCACTGGCCATCCATTCCAGCACATCCACCTCCTCGGCACCGAAGATATCCGGATCGGGTGACAACAACACCATCGCGTACAGCGTACGGCCACCCAACCACAATGGGATTGCCGCTACCGAGCGAATGCGCGGTGCCGACCAGGGGCTATCAGTCGCCGTTGCAGTACGCAGATGGATCGGGTTGTTATCCAACACCGACTTGCCGGTACGCAATGCTTGCAGGATCAATTGATTGCAGGCGGTGATGGAAAAGCGGGCATCGGCTTCGGTCTGATTGTTGCCGACATCCCGCTGCTGTATGCAAAAGACATGGGAATTATTGCTGGCAGGGTCGAGTTCGACGATGGCCGCCAGTGTGAAATCGCCTTGGGCGACCGCGAGGCGGCAGGCATCGGTCAGCAGGTGGCTGCGATCGCTGCGGCGCAACATCGCAGAGTGGATGCCGCCGATCATGGTGCGCAGTCGCTCTAGGCGTGCGACTTTTTGTTGCTGGGCCTTGCGGGCGGAAATGTCCTCGAGCAGAACCATGATTTTGCCATCGACTTGGGTCGAATTGGCGCTGAAGGGAATGCTGTGGCCGTCGCGATGCAGCATGTCCCATTCCCCATGGTCTGGGTTTCCCGCGAGGATTTGGGTGATCACCGGCTCCACGCGGTGTCGATCTCTGGGGGCGACGGCGGTCGATACATACTTGCCGGTCAGGCCACCGGCGGGGTAGCCAAGTAGTTGATTCAACGTCAGGTTGCTATCGAGGAAAACCCCACTGGCATCCACTATCGCGATGCCGAGTGACGACGATTCGAACAGTCTGCGGTAGAGGTTTTCGGTTTGCTGGCGTGCGCTTTCTGCTTGGATGCGGTTGGAAATATCGATTCCGATGCCTACCAGGCAATCGACATGGTCGAACTGTGCCCGCCTGGCCGACAGCAAGTACGGATGTGGTGCGCCATGCTTGTCGATCAGGCTGGCTTCGACATGGTCGGACCCGTCAGCAAAACTGACTTCAATCATGGCCAGGACTCTGGCACGGTCATCGGCTGAAAAGAATTCCAGTGAATTCATGTTGCGCAGTTCATCGTCCGTATAGCCGGTTGCCACGCACATGTTTTGATTCCAGCGCAGGCAGCGGAGTTGGCGGTCGAACAGACAGACGATGCCAGGTGAGCTCTCGATCAGAGACTCAGTCAACTTGCGTTCTCGTTCCAGGACTAGGTTTGCAAGGCGTGTCTCCTCGGCCTGACGGAAGCTGGCAAGACCAATGCCGATGGCGCGCGCAACATCTTCAAAAACAGCGATTTCGGTGGCGCCGAAGTAACCCGCATGGCGCGCGTAGATGGCCAGGCTGCCGTATGTGCAGCCATCCTTTTCAATCGGGATCGCAGTACCCGCACGCAGGCGGGCTTTGCGCATTTGCTCCAGCCAAGGTCTCGCGGTGGGCTCGTTCAATAGGTCATTGCAGGTCTGGGTTTTTCCACTACGAAAGGCGAGTCCAGAGGGCCCGTTTCCTTCCGGACGATCATCGGCATAAACATGAATGCTATTTACATAGGCAACCTGCTGGCCGCTTGCTGCAACCGGGTTGAGGCGTTGGGTGGCGGGATCGATCAGCCCTATCCACGCAAGCGCTAGTGCGCCGTCTTGAGTCAGAATTCGACAGGCGTCATGCAATAGCTGCTCGCGGTTGGCCGCGCTCAGGACCAGCGCATTGATCTGACTCAGGGTGTTGAATAAACGAGACAGTCGCTGAGACTCACGCTCGCGCCGGATCAGTGGGGTAATGTCGTGGATGAATTTACTTGCGCCAACCACGTTGCCGCTGTGGTCGGTGATCGGTGCCGCGCTGATCAGTACGTGCAGCGAGCGGCGGGTCCGAGTCAGGCGAATCGACTCATAGGGTGCAATGGATTCTCCCTTGGCAACTGTCGAAAGTGTTTGATTCTCCTCGAACTGCCGCGATTTCGGAACGAGGCGATACACCGAGTCCCCCAGGATTTCATTCCGGGAGTACCCGAAAATGATCTCGGCACCTTCGTTCCAATGCGTGATCGTGCCGTTCAGCGTCATTCCCACGATAGCCGCTTTGGATACTTCGATGGATGCGAATAGCTTGGTTGCAGGCACACTGCCCGCATCGGACAGGACGGCCGGCTTACCGGTCGCTGATGGGGGGGGCGTGCAGTCGGTATTTGCGGCAATGCCGCGCGCCAGCACCGATAGCGAATCCATCACTTCTTTGCCAGGGGTGCCCTCAGCGCATAACAGGTTCAGGGCTCCGAGAATTTCGCCGGAAGGTGTGGCGATCGGTGCGCATATGAGGATTGCAGAAGGATAGTCGTCCGCTATGGACAGCTGGGCCAAAAAGTCGTGATCGTCAAAGCAATCGACGATATGCGCTTCGTCTTGGTCTGCAATGCCGGCAGCACCACGCTCGGCAAGCGCGAGCGCCTCGAATGGGTTCAGGCCGATCGCTGCGATGGGATGCACCCGGTCATCGCAATGCCAGGACATCACTGCAATGGGCGCGCGCGCCAACTGGGCCGCCATCATCAGATATTCCGCCGCTGTCGTCGCACACTGCAGACGCACGGGGCTGGGGCCGAAAGCCGCGGAGAGTTCGGTGGATGTCAACGACTTTCGCATCGTGTGACCTCGATTGTTCAAACCATATTTTTGCGCCGCACAAAACTGACCAAGCTGCTCCTGCCAATCAACAGAATAGGCGAACCGGCATCAATCTGCATGGGGGGTTCCGGTTCCCGCGGCAGGCGAGTATTTTTTGTGATCGAGTGCGGATGAATTGCAGCAGATGTGCGTTAATCTGCATGCGCTTGCACAGGAGGCGGATGCGATGAAGCTGCATCAGCAGATAGGTGTTGATATGCCCGATCCGGTGGCTGTCACCGCGCCCGGGATGGATAGCGCCGCCGTTTCCGAGTACCTCACGCAATATATGAATGCTGCGCAGGATGCGTTGCTGTTGCTTGATGATGCTGGGTGTATTCAGTATTGCAATTTGCAGGCACGCCTGTTGGCACACTCCCTTAATCCCGATAAAAATCAGGATGAGTTGCTGCATCTCCGTGATTGGCAACCGGGCCTGCTGAGTGACTCGGCGATGCACACGTGCCGGGAGTCAGGCAGTTGGATTGGCGCGGTACGGATCGCCGGGGCGGTACTGCGGAATCGTATTGCACAGGTTCATCTGGTCGCGCTTGGGCCACAGCGAACCCAGCCATTTGCAATGTGTATTCGCGATATCACCCTGGAATATGCGCGGGAGCAGGAGCTGCATGAGCGCAATGCAGAACTGGAGATCGCCTATACCAAGCTCAAAAGCGCTCAGGAGATGGCCTTCCACACCGAGAAGTTAGCGTCAATCGGGCAGCTGGCGGCAGGGGTGGCGCATGAGATCAACAATCCGATCGCATATGTGAAATCCAACCTCAACATGCTTCGACTGCCGTTAGCTCAGTTGCTTAGGCAGGCGCGGATACCCGAGTGCGAGGATGATTTGCGACAAGCAGTCAGCGATGAGCTGAATGAAGATGCGATGAATGCGTGTGACGAGGCGCTGGCTATTGATGTTCGTGACCTGATCACGGAGTCCCTTGAAGGAGTGGATCGCGTTTGCAGAATAGTCAGTGACCTGAAGGATTTTTCGCATCAGGATCAGGCTGAGAACTGGACGATGGCGGATGTCCACGCCGGTCTTGATTCGACCCTGAACATCGTATGGAATGAAATCAAGTACAAGGCTCATGTGGTGAAGTCGTATGGCGACCTGCCTTTGATCGAGTGCATTCCGTCGCAATTGAATCAGGTGTTCATGAACCTGCTGGTGAATGCTTCGCAAGCGATCGATAACAACGGCATCATCACCATCACTAGCGAATGCAGTGGTGACCAAGTCAGCATTTCGATCGGGGACAATGGCAAGGGTATTCCTGCCGAGGCCTTGCCACGGATCTTCGATCCGTTCTTTACAACCAAGGACGTTGGGCATGGAACAGGCCTCGGGCTGGCCATATCTTACGGCGTCATCGCAAAGCATCACGGCGTCATCGAAGTGACTAGCGTGCCCGGGGAAGGTACTCTGTTCATGTTGAAGTTGCCGATTGCTCAACCGCGCTGATCGCGACAGGGAGAAACGAATGTATCGAGTACTGCTGCTGGATGACGAAGCCAATATTCTTCGCGCCTTGCGTCGCAACCTCGCATCGATTCCTTCGTCACGCCTGGGGGGGGAAGCGCTGATAATTGAAGTATTCACTGACCCCAACGCCGCGCTTGATCGCTGCGAGGATATGCAGTTCGATTTGTTGGTATCCGATTACCGGATGCCGGAAATGAGCGGTGTCGAGTT
>JAFEEV010000008.1 GCA_018240935.1 Pseudomonadota bacterium | reverse complement strand
TTTTACGGGGAGATTCGGCGCATGAGGGTGCAAGTGGAACGTTTACATGCGCCAGCTCCACTTCCATCAATAATTTCCGCACTCGCCCAAACAGTAAATTGGGTGATATTGTTAACTCAGGTCCAATTTATGTCGGAAAACCTATGGCGGGTTATTCGGATGTCGACCATCCCGGTTACGCAGCATTCAAGAATAGCTATAAGGATAGAACTCCAATGATATATGTTGGCGCCAATGATGGAATGTTACACGGATTCAATGCTTGCATTGCCGGAGTAACGGCGGGGTGTACGGTTGCAAATGCCGGTAAAGAACAACTGGTCTATATTCCGAGTACGGTTTATGAAAATCTAAGCAGATTAACAGACAAAGATTACACTTCCAATCATCGCTATTTTGTCGATGGCTCTCCTATGACGGGCGATATTTACTCAAGCTCCACTTCGAGCTGGAAAAGTATCCTTGTCGGTGGTATGAATGGCGGCGGTCAGGGTTACTATGCACTGGATGTTACGAATCCAGCGGATACATCCAAGGCGGCGCCGACTTTTACTACAACCAATGCAGCAAATATACTGCTGTGGGAGTTTACCAGCGCTGATGATAGTGACATGGGCTATAGTCATAATCTGCCGCAAATTAACTCATTTACCGGTCAAGCAGTGCAAATCGCTAAGATGGAGAACAACCGCTGGGCCGTGATAGTCGGTAATGGCTATAACAGCACGGGCGGCAAGGCGGTTCTTTATATCCTGTTTATTACTGGAGGAGAAGATGGCAGCTGGACCATTGGGACGGATTACATTAAATTGATTGCCGATTCAGGTACTGGCAACGGCCTTTCGACACCGGCACCGTTCGATACTAATGGCAATGGCAAGGCCGACGTGATTTATGCCGGTGATATCAAGGGCAATTTATGGAAATTCGATGTAAGCTCGGCCACACCCTCGAGTTGGAATGTGGCAATTGGCGGTACACCTTTGTTCGTGTCCGGTGCATCGAAACCGATCATTGCTCCGCCTTCCATAAGCTTTCATCCTAAAGGCGGCCGGTTGGTTTTATTCGGCACAGGAAAATACTTGGAAACTGCTGACACTACCAGCACCAATACTCAGACAATCTACGGGATATGGGATAATAATACGGCAGCAACGGTAACGGCAGATGCGCTTGTTCAGCAAGTCATGACGGATGGAACGACCAGGACGGCGACACAAAATGCAGTGTCCTATTCAACCACAATTAAGGGGTGGTATGTCAATTTGCCGGTCAGTGGCGAAAGAATCACTGGTGTGCCCAGTTTGGAAGACGGTATTTTCGTGTTCACGAGTATTGTGCCTTCCGCATCGCCTTGCGATTTTGGCGGCAGGGGATTCGTGAATGCAGTCGATTTCCTGACAGGAGGCATGCGTTCTTCACCATCATTTGATACCAACAGGAATAGAATTCTCTCGCTTGATGATGGATTGTCCGCGGGTGTGGAAATCGGATTTTCTGGGGGAGGGGTTACGCGTATCAGAGGATATATGGAGAGTGATGTTCTTGTTTTCTCGAATGTAAATGGTGAAACCGGTCTGACAACAACAGCAAAAGGTGCTGCCGGACTACGGGGCAGGGTCACGTGGCGAGAGCTGATGCATTGAAGTAAATTCAATGAGTATTATGAAAATTAGATTCTAGGAGATCAACAGGGCTATGAAAACAACTTCCTTCTCATTTAAGGCCGCTGGCCTTACTTTGATTGAGCTTATGATAACGGTTGCCATTCTTGGTATTCTTGCTTCAATCGCGTTTCCGTCTTACCAGAACTATGTAAGGCAATCCAACCGGGCTGTTGCGAAGTCATTGCTCTACGAAAATGCTCAATTTATGGAGCGCTTTTATTCTCAGAATAATCAATATGACGCGACGGTTGGCGCCAATGGCGTTGCAAATACTGGGGGAGATGATATAGCGGTTACATTACCCGTTACGCAGTCGCCGAGAAGCGGTACAGCGCAATATAATATTTCGCTTCAAGCAGTGGCAGATAATACATTTATACTGCAAGCCGTTCCGGTTGGTTCGATGGCTGGCGATATATGCGGCACACTGACTTTGAGCAATACGGGAGCTCAGGGTGCGGGCGGCAGTATTGCGGATTGCTGGAATCGCTGATTTCAATCCTGTAAGGCGTTTCTGCGCCCTTGAAAATCTTTCTGCTTATTCCTTAATTTCCCGTTCAATCTGGTCGGCTGTTACGTGGCGCACATCCTTGCCTTTTACCATGTAAACAACGTATTCGGACATGTTTTTGGCATGGTCGCCGATGCGTTCGATGGCTTTGGCGATAAACACGATTTCCAGGCAAGTTGAGATTTTTCTTGGATCTTCCATCATGAAAGTAATCAACTGGCGCAAAATAGAACGGAATTCCTCGTCGACGAACTCATCCTGACGCACAATTTGCGCGGCGGCATTCAGATCCAAGCGAGCGAAGGAATCAAGCGCCTTATGCAACATATCCATGGCAATACTGGCAACATGCTTGACTTCGGTAAAGCGCGGAATGTGCATGCGATCCGATGCGTAAATCAACTTTGCCATGCGCGCTATCTTTGCCGCTTCGTCGCCGATGCGTTCCAAGTCGGTAATCGTTTTAATCACCATCATGATCAAACGCAAGTCACTTGCAGTCGGTTGTCTGCGCGCAATAATCTGATTGCAAATCTCGTCGATTGAAACTTCCATCGCATTGACGCGATGATCACGGGTAATGACTTGATCAATCAGTTCTTCATTGCCGCTGGTTAGCGCCTCGATCGCGCACTCGATCTGTTCTTCGACAAAACCGCCCATTTGCAAAACACGGGTGCGCACTTCTTCAAGATCAGCATCGAACTGCTTGGAAATATGTTCTTTATTTGCCATGGATTGCCTTTTGAGGATTTCGAAGCTTGTAACTTTATAGCGTTAAATGCTTGGAATAAGTATTGTTAATCAGATAGTAATTGTCCGTACACCGTTATCGGTTCCCAGTAATAGCGTATTTGCCGGACGCCGGGCAAAAAGGCCGTTGGTGACAACGCCGGTAATCTGGTTAAGTGTTGCTTCCAGTTCGACCGGGTTCATGATTTGCAGACCATGCACATCCAGAATAACGTTGCCGTTGTCAGTGGTGAAGCCTTGGCGCAATGCCGGATGCCCGCCCAGCTGCACAATCTCGCGCGCGACATAACTGCGCGCCATCGGTATGACCTCAACGGGCAGCGGGAAGTTGCCAAGAATATTGACCAGTTTGCTCTGATCGGTAATGCAGATAAATTTCCGCGCCACCGCTGCAACAATTTTTTCCCGGGTCAACGCGCCGCCGCCGCCTTTGATCATATGCAAATGCTCGGTGATTTCATCTGCGCCGTCGACATACACTGGAAGGTCGATGACATTATTCAGGTCCAATACTTCAATACCATGACCTTTGAGGCGTTGCGCCGTTGCATCCGAGCTAGCGACTGCGCCTTCGATTTTATTTTTAATTTTGGCTAATTCGTCAATAAAGTAATTAGCGGTAGAACCTGTTCCTACTCCCACGATACAACCAACCGGGATATGCTCGATTGCAGCCGCTGCGACTGCGCGTTTTTGTTCGTCTTGTGTCATTGTGAATTTAATTTGGACAAAAATTGATATGACCTATCAGGATAGCGTTATCCGCGAATTTAAACAATGCTTTCGGTAATAAGTAGTCAGTCCGCACCGGGGAAATCATCCGGTTTGTAGACGGCAATCTCAATCTGTTTGATCAATCCCTGCGCTGTAAAGTAAATGCGCTCCAATCCGCGCCGTTTGACACGCTCGCTGGAAGAGG
>JAFEEV010000089.1 GCA_018240935.1 Pseudomonadota bacterium | reverse complement strand
TGCGGATAGCGCTGGTTTTGGAATATGACGGCAGCCGTTACTGCGGATGGCAAAGCCAGCCGGAGGGCTGCGCGATTCAGGATGTGCTGGAAACAGCCTTATCCCGCATTGCGCAACAAGAAATCATTTCACTGATTGACACATGCTGCAGCCATACATCCAGCAGCGATTCCTACAAGCTCTTCAGCATCTGCTTAGCTGCTTTCTTCTGCTTTTCGTCGCCGTCTCGAATCACTTCCTCAAGCATCTCTTTAGCGCCTTCCTTATCATCCATCTCCTGATAAGCTTTTGCCAGATCAAGTTTGGTTTCAACCTCCTGCCACTGCTCGCTCTTTTCACTCAAATCCGGATTTTCTTCCTGCTCAATCTCTTGCCCGGAATCCCCGAGATTCAAGTCGATTTTAGCCAATTCAAGCTCAGGCACGGATGGCTGCTTTGATTCCGGCGCTTCATGTTCACTATCCAGGGTCAGATCAAACTCCAGCGGCTCATCGCCTAAGCTCGATATCTTCTCGCTCCGGTCAGCGGCAGACTCATCATCGAGCGCCGGTACTTCGATTTCACTTACAGGCTTATTTTTCGCCAGATCGATATCGGAATCACCCAGATCAAAATCCAGATCCACTTTTTCATTATCGAAAACGTGATCGTCGTTAGCAGTAATCACATCAAGAGATTTTTCCGAATCGTCGAAATTGATTTCCAAACCATAATCGGAAGTGCTCTCAGATGCTTTCGAATCTTCCCCGGCATTCGCTAATTCCGTTTCTTCTCCGGCAAGCGATGGGTTCATTGCCACATGATGCTTGATTTCATCCACATCGTCGCTTAAATCAAAGTCGATTTGATTCACCGGGCTCGCCGCATCATCTCCGGAATCAGTGGATTGATCAAAGTCTTCGGCAAAATCACCGGGCGCTTCCCGGCCAACGGGTTCCTCATCTTGCTGCAAATCTGCGGCCGGCCGCTCGTCATCAGTTTTTGGTTCCGCAGCGGAATCAAATTTCGCAACATTTTCTTCGTAATATTGCGCATCTTTATCAAATTCTTCGTCTTCCGAAGATGAATCAATATTCTGGTAAGTTAAGTCATCCTCTATATTTTCGGACGGCATGGAACCGGCCGCAGCTTCCGCAGCCACATCGGCGGCGGCCATCGTCGCCATGCGCGATCGCATCGCTGAAGAGAAGTTATCCTTCTTGTTTTCTTCTTCCTCTTCGATTGCTTCTTGTTGCTTACGGCGTCTCTTGATAAGTAACAGAATCAACAACAATCCTGAAATTAACGCAGCAGCGATATATTCAATATGACCCAATAACAGATCTATCCATGAACCGCTCCCGTTCTCCGGCGGCAGGGGCGGCGCAACGGCCGGCGCGCTCTTGATGGGTGCTTCCGCCACCGGCGGCGTGACGGGTATTTCCGGCGCTGGCGCGGGTGCGGCATTCAATTCCGGCTTGACATCTTTTTCAGGCAGCGATCCCGCAGCACCGGGCGGCTGCACTTCCGGTTTAGCGGCAGACTTGGCCGCAGGCTCGGCTTTAAGTTGCGCTTGGGCCAGAACGGAATCTTTCAATTCCAGCAGCTGTTTCAGATTATCAATACTCTTTTCCAGCATCGCCACACGTTCATTCGCTTCTTTCAAAGCAAGATTGCGCGCGATAGCATCTTCTTCCATCATGCGCAGACGATCGACCAGAGCCGAATCCGGAATCTTATTGTCCTTATCGAGCAATTGCCCGCCGCTCGACAATTTAAGAACCTCTTTGGGAGCACTCGGCGCCGGGGCGGATTTCTTATCCAGCTTGGTGCTAATTTGACCTTGATCGGATTGGCTAATGGTATGTTGCGCCGGAGATTCCCGGCTGATATCCGCAAGCTTGCTTCGATAGCTGCGCCAATCGGCAGTTTGCACTTTGATTTCGGCTCTTGCTGTGGATGCATCGATCGACGCAATTTCATTTCTTTCCGGTATTTTCAGAACAGTACCGGTTTTCAGCAAATTCATATTGTCCGCGATAAAAGCGTCGCGATTGGCGTGATAAAGCGCCACCAGCATCTGGTTAAGATCGACACCGGCCGGTAATACTTGGCGTGCAATGGATGATAGCGTATCGCCCCGTTTTACCGGTCCGTAGGATTTTTTCGTTTGCCCTGCTGAATTATTTTTCGCTTTGGATGATTTCGCGCTTCGATTTTCTTGCTCGACAGCAGACGCCCCCGCTTCATCCAATTGAGTTGCCGCCATGACGGGAGCAGAACTGGTATTTGCCGCCGCGACATTGCGTGTATTGGTTTCAACAGGATCCAGCAGGACGGTATATTCACGCAGTATGCGCCCTGAAGACCAGTTCAGTTCCAGCAAAACCATCAAAAAGGGATCATTGACAGCCTGAGGGGACGACAGTTTGACGTACGGATTACCGTTTGCGCGCGACGCTATCGAGGCTTTAATGGTGGATAGAACCGGCTCGTAATTGATCCCGGCCTGAGTGTATGCTTCCCGGGCTGCAACGCTGGCTTGCAGAGATGGCACATCATCGCTGCTGGTCGTGATAATATCGATTTCAGCAGCAAGCGGTTGTCCCAGAGCGGAATTAAGCGTCAATTTGCCAAGCCCTGCAGCTTGAACGGCAAACCATGGCAACATCAAGAAGATTACAAGCAAGCTTACTCTAAAGGATGTTTTATACACCGAAGTACCCTCTCAGTTTTTTTGAAAAAAGATTTCGAAAGGTTAACACTGTACGCAATCACGTAAGCTGGGATTATGCCTTAAATTACGGGCTAATTCATATAAAACAGACCTATAATTGTGAGAATGTAACTAAAGTATCAAGAAAGGGGAATTTCAATGTTGAATGAGGATACGCAACATCCTGCGTAGCGGTTCCGCTGCACCCCACAATAACTGGTCGCCGACGGTAAAAACAGATAAATATTCGTTACCCATTGCCAGCTTACGCAGGCGGCCTACGGGTATCGATAACGAACCGGTGACAGCGGTGGGCGTCAAGCGTGAGGTTGTCGCTTCTCTTTCATTGGGAACAACCTGTACCCAGTCATTGGAGTTCGCGATAATGTCTTCGATCTCATCCAGAGGCACATCTTGTTTTAGCTTTATGGTAAGGGCCTGGCTGTGGCAACGCATTGCACCGACGCGCACACAAATGCCGTCGACTGGAATTTGCCGGTCGCCGCTTCCCAGAATCTTGTTGGTTTCCGCCTGCCCTTTCCATTCTTCGCGGCTCTGCCCGTTGGCAACTTCTTTATCGATCCAGGGAATCAAGCTTCCGGCGAGCGGCACACCGAAATTCTCCGTGGGGAATTTTTTATCGCGCAATGTGCCGGCGACTTCACGGTCAATTTCCAGAATACTGGAAGCGGGATTATCCAGTAAGTCTTTGGCCACACGATGCGCCTCGCCCATTTGTTGCAGCAGCTCACGCATATTCTTGGCGCCGGCGCCGGATGCCGCTTGATACGTCATGGCACTCATCCACTCCACCATGCCTTTCTCAAAAAGTCCGCCGACCGCCATTAACATCAAACTGACCGTGCAGTTACCGCCGATATAGTTTTTTACCCCGTCATGCAACGCTTGTTCGATCACGGGCATATTGACCGGATCCAATATGATCACAGCGTCTTTTTCCATGCGCAATGCGGATGCCGCATCGATCCAATAGCCTTGCCAGCCGGATTGGCGTAATTGTTTAAAAACCTGATTGGTGTAATCCCCGCCTTGGCAAGAAATAATGATATCCATCGCACTCAGCTGATCGAGATCGAAAGCGTCTTTCAAGGGCGGCGTTTCCTTGCCGATTTCAGGGCCTGCGCCGCCTCTTTGCGAAGTTGTAAAGAACACGGGATCAATCAGGGAAAAATCTTCTTCTTCCCGCATTCTTTGCATCAATACGGAGCCCACCATGCCACGCCAACCAACAAAACCCACTTGTTTCATTGCTTTTCTCTTACCTAAAAATTGACAACCGGTTAATCAAAAAAACCAAAAATAATCATTTCCATGCGAAATACATTCACATTGCCGCCAATACCGCGTCACCCATCGCTTTAGTTCCCACCGGCTTCATTCCGGGCTCATCGATATCCTTTGTGCGGAAGCCCTGCGCCAGAACTTTCTTGACGGCGTTTTCTATGCGTTGCGCCGCTGCTTCCTGATTGAACGTATAGCGCAGCATCATGGCAGCCGACAGGATTGTCGCCAATGGATTAGCCAGATCCATGCCGGCAATATCTGGCGCCGAACCGTGAATCGGCTCGTACAAACCTTTGTTATTCTCATCCAGCGAAGCCGAAGGCAGCATGCCGATGGATCCCGTCAACATCGACGCTTCATCTGACAAAATATCGCCGAACATGTTTCCGGTCACAATGACATCGAATTGTTTCGGATTACGCACCAATTGCATCGCGGCGTTATCGACCAGCATATGCGTCAACGTCACTTGCGGATATTCTTGCGCCACTTCAATGACAACATCGCGCCATAGTTGCGTGCATTCCAGCACGTTCATCTTGTCCACGGAGCATAACCGGCCTTGCCGCTTAGCCGCCGCTTGAAAAGCGACGTGCGCAATCCGCCGTATTTCAGATTCACTGTAAATCATCGTGTTATATCCCACGCGCTGCCCGTCACGCACTTCAATCCCGCGCGGTTCGCCGAAATAAATATCGCCAGTCAATTCGCGCACAATCATGATATCGAGCCCCGCGACCACGTCGTACTTCAAACTGGAAGCATTGGCCAATTCAGGATAAAGTATCGCCGGCCGCAAGTTAGCAAATAAATTCAATTCCTTGCGGATAGCCAACAAGCCTCTCTCAGGGCGCTGATGGCGTGGCAGCGTATCGTAGCGCGGACCGCCGACGGCTCCGAGTAAAACCGCGTCCGCTCCGCTGGCCAACCGGTGCGTCGCTTCCGGATAGGGCTCTCCCGTGGCATCCACGGCGCAGCCGCCAATCAAGCCGTATTCCAGCTCGACCGCTAAGCCGTCTTTTTTCAATGCATCCAATACCCGCACGGCTTGCGCAACGATTTCCGGGCCGATCCCATCACCGGATAAAACAGCAATTTTCATCATAGGTTAATTTCGTAAATAACTCAGGAGAACAGCCAAGGCTGCTCAGTGCGCCGCTTCTGTTCAAATTGTTTAATCTTTTCAGCTTGCTGCAAAGTCAGGCCTATTTCATCCAAACCATTCAGCAAGCAATGTTTGCGGAAAGTATCCACCTCAAATGCATACACTTTATTTTGCGGGGTCGTCACGGTTTGTTGCTCGAGATCCACCGTCAAGCGGTATCCTTCCGTTGCTTTGACTTCTTCAAATAAGCGATCCAGAATCGCCGCATCCAACACAACCGGCAACAAACCGATCTTGAAGCAATTATTAAAGAAAATATCGGCGAAACTGGGAGCGACAATGACGCGGAAACCATAATCCTGGAGCGACCAGGGTGCATGCTCGCGGCTCGATCCGCAGCCGAAATTGGCGCGCGCCAGCAATATCTGCGCGCCTTGATAGCGCGGCTGATTCAATACGAACTCCGGATTCGGCTGGCGCTGCGCCGGGTCCATGCCCGGTTCCCCGTGATCGAGATAACGCCATTCGTCAAACAGGTTCTGACCAAAACCGGAACGCTTGATTGATTTGAGAAACTGCTTCGGAATGATGGCATCGGTATCGACATTGGCTCGATCCAGCGGCGCCACCAGGCCGGTAAGAGTATGAAATTTTTCCATTGATGGGTAACGGTAGTTGCTTACAGCTTGTAATTATTGATTGAATTCGCGCACATCGACAAAATGTCCCGCAATCGCAGCCGCGGCAGCCATTACCGGACTGACCAAATGTGTTCGGCCGCCGGGGCCTTGCCGGCCTTCAAAATTGCGATTGGAAGTCGAAGCGCACCGTTCTCCCGCTGTCAGGCGGTCGTCGTTCATCGCCAAGCACATGGAACAACCCGGCTCACGCCATTCGAATCCGGCCGAAACAAAGATTTTGTCCAATCCTTCCTGCTCGGCTTGCTTCTTGCCCAAACCGGACCCCGGAACCACCAGCGCCTGCTTGATATTGGCGGCGATATGTTTTCCTTTGACGACTTGCGCCGCAGCGCGCAAATCTTCAATGCGCGAATTAGTACAGGAGCCGATAAAGATTTTATCCAGCGCAATCTGCGTAATCGGCGTATTGGCGCGCAACCCCATATAATTCAACGCCTGCTGCATATCATGACGCTTGACTTCGTCACTAACCTGCGCGGGATCGGGCACGGCACCATCAATCGACGTCACCATTTCAGGCGAAGTACCCCAGGTCACCTGAGGTTTGATTTGCGCCGCATCGAGAGTCACTGTACGGTTAAAAACCGCGCCAGCGTCGCTGTGCAGCGTGCGCCAATAAGCAACCGCGCGATCCCACAACTCACCCTGCGGCGCAAAAGGCCGTCCTTTGATGTAATTGATCGTGGTATCGTCAACCGCGACCATGCCGGCGCGCGCACCGGCTTCAATCGCCATATTGCACAGTGTCATGCGGCCTTCCATCGATAATGCGCGAATAGCGCCGCCGGTAAATTCGATCGCATAACCGGTGCCGCCCGCAGTGCCGATTTCGCCGATAATCGCCAATGCAATATCTTTGGCAGTGATACCGAATCCTAACTGACCTTCCACGGTAATACGCATGGTTTTGGATTTTTTCATCACCAAGCACTGCGTCGCCAGCACATGCTCGACTTCCGATGTGCCGATGCCGAACGCCAAACAGCCGAATGCACCATGCGTGCTGGTATGCGAATCGCCGCACACCACCGTCATACCCGGCAACGTAGCGCCCTGCTCCGGACCGATGACATGCACGATCCCTTGGCGCAGATCATTCATCTTGAACTCGGTAATGCCCAGCTCATCGCAATTTTGATCCAGCGTATCCACTTGCAGGCGCGAAATCGGATCATGAATGCCGTGGCTGCGGTCCGTGGTCGGCACATTATGATCCGCCACGGCAAGAATGGAATTCAGGCGCCAGGGTTTCCTGCCCGCCAGTTTCAAGCTTTCGAATGCTTGCGGACTGGTGACTTCGTGTACTAAATGGCGATCGATATAGATCAGCGCCATACTGCCCGGATCGGCGGATTCAGTATGCACAACATGTTGATCCCACAGTTTGTCGTATAGCGTTTGCATCGGGTGAAATTTAAAAATTCGATTAACGCGCGATTATCCCATAAAGTTTACAAATTCAACAAACCAAGCGCGCACTCCCGCATTAATGATTGAAGGATCTCATTTTCCAAGCGATTAAAACCAAACCGGCCAGTGCTGCCGCGGCGCTGATCAGGAACGTGATTTCCGCTCCCAGCCAATCCCAGGTATAGCCGCTGCATACCGCTCCCAGCGCGCCACCTACGCCATACGCCGCGCTGGTATAGATGGCTTGACCTTTGGCTTGGTGGCGGCCTTGAAAAAATTGATGGATGACCATCATGGCGGCAATATGGTGCGCACCATAAGTCGCCGCATGCAGAATCTGCGCAAAAACGATCATAACCGGCCAATCGGCATATTGACCGATCAATACAAAGCGAAGCATGGCGCAAGCAAAGCTAAAAATCAGCATGGCTTTTAAGCGAAAATAGCGCATCAACCACGGCATGATGAAGAAAATGCCGATTTCGCAAATCACGCCGGTCGCCCACAGCCAGCCGACGAACCCTTTGTCGTAGCCGTGCTCCACCAGATAGATGGAGAAAAACGTATAGTAAGCGCCATGCGCGAACAGCATCAGCAGGCTGGAAAGCAAGAACGCTGTGACTTCCGGCCGCAAGCAAATCTGCAGCACGGAATGCAGTCCAGCGGTGTGGCGCATGACTTCTTTCTCCGGAATGTGATACGAAAAAATCACAATACCCAGTTTCAATCCCAGCACAACCCACAGCAACCAAGCAATTTCCACTATTTCCAGCAGATAACCGATACCTATCACCGCCAACACGAAGCCGACCGATCCGCAGGAGCGAATCCGGCCCTACTTGTCGGTGGCGTTTTCCAGATGCGAAAGCGTGAGCGCTTCCCTCAGCGGCAGCGAAGCACTCCAGAAGAAACTCATCAACAGCATGACAAAAAATATCCATGCAAACGACTCGCCGGCGAAGAAACCGCAGAAACTCAAGAAACCGCTGACTGCTGCGACCTGAACAACGCGCGCGCGTTTACCGGTATGATCGGCCAGCCAGCCCCAGACGGCCGGCGAGAAAATCCGCGCAACCAGCAGCAACGACATCAACACGCCGATTTGCAATGCACTAAACGACAGCGACTGCAAATACAAGCTCCAATATGGCGAAAATGCACCGATGAAAGCAAAGTAAAAGAAATAAAAACCGGACAGACGCCAATAAGGAAGTGACGGCATAGCGCGCGAATCGATGCGGTAATTGAACTGAAGATAGCAAACGCGCATTCTACTGGAATTCACAGCGCAAATCTTTTGTGGATACGCTGAAAATAGCGCTGTTTTCCGCTCACTCCCTCGCAGATAGTTGACAATCCATAAGCCCTTCGATAGTCTCCATGCACGGAATGGATTTTGTATTTTTACGCACTCGCCATGCGCTGATGATGCTGAAGGAAACGTTGGCAAGATGCGCAATTCCATGCTTCCGTTTCTCAGCCGGTCTCAATTTTGTGCGATACAAAATACATTTTTTTCATCTAAATTAATAATAAAAACCCTCAATCTATATTAAAAAGGAGAGCACAATGGAACTCAAAGGATCAAAAACCGAAGGAAATCTGAAGGCCGCGTTTGCCGGTGAATCGCAAGCCAACCGCCGCTATCTATACTTTGCGGCAAAAGCCGACGTGGAAGGACAAAACGATGTAGCTGCGGTATTCCGTTCGACCGCCGAAGGTGAAACCGGCCATGCGCACGGCCATCTGGAATATCTGGAAAGCTGTGGCGACCCGGCGACCGGTTTGCCGTTCGGTTCTTCGCGCGACAACCTGAAAACCGCCATCGCAGGCGAAACGCACGAATACACCGATATGTACCCGGGCATGGCAAAAACAGCGCGCGACGAAGGTTTCGATGAAATCGCCGATTGGTTTGAAACATTGGCCAAAGCGGAACGCTCGCACGCCAATCGTTTCCAACGCGCGCTGGACAGCTTGGCTGACTAATTCATCGCAGCGCATATTGCTGCCGATTCCAAAGCTGCTGCGAGGTTTAAATGGAAGTTAAGTAAAATCTCGCAGCAATTCTCTAAAATTTTCACTACGCAGATATCGCTATGACAACTCGTGAAGGCAGTCTCGAAGCACCGAAACGTCATCCTATCGACTGGAAGAATCCCGATTTTTATAACGAAACCAGTTTAAATCAGGAAATGGAACGCGTTTTCGACATCTGCCACGGTTGCCGCCGCTGCGTAAACCTTTGCACAGCGTTTCCACGCTTGTTCGATTTGATTGACGATAGCGCGACCGGTGAATTGGACGGCGTCAATAAGCAACAGCTTTGGGAAGTGGTCGACCGTTGTTATCTGTGCGATATGTGTTTCATGACCAAATGCCCTTACGTGCCGCCGCACGAATGGAATATCGATTTTCCGCATTTGATGCTGCGCGCCAAAGCGGTCAAATATAAAAACCAGGGCGCCGGTTTCCGCGATGAACTACTCTCCAGCACCGATCTGATGGGCAAATTGGCGACGATTCCCGTGGTGGTTCAAACCGTCAATGCCATGAACAACACCCCGGCTGTCCGCAAAATCATGGATAGCACGCTAGGAATCCATGCCGAGCGCAAACTGCCCGAGTTTACGGCGGATAAATTCCGTCCGAATGCGAAACCCAATGACTCTTTCCCGGTAAAAGACGGCGCGCGCACGCCCGGCAAAGTAGCCATTTATGCGACTTGCTATATCAATTACAACGAGCCCGGAATCGGCCATGATTTGCTGAAAATACTGGAACACAACGAAATTCCTGCCCGTTTGGTGGAAAAAGAAGCCTGCTGCGGTATGCCGAAATTGGAATTGGGTGACTTGGAAGCGGTGGAGAAACTGAAAAACGAAAACATCCCGCACTTGCTGAAACTGGCGCAAGAGGGTTACGCCATTTTGTCCGCGGTGCCCTCCTGCACGCTGATGTACAAACAGGAACTGCCGTTGATGTTTCCCGATGATGCAGCGGTTCAGGCTGTTGCCGCCGCCATGTTTGACCCGTTTGAATATCTGGTGCTGAGAAATCAGGATAATTTGCTCAAAACCGACTTCCAGCAACCGCTCGGCAATGTGGCTTACCACATCCCTTGTCATCAGCGCGTGCAGAATGTCGGCAAGAAAACCCGCGACATCCTGCAACTGATACCGGATACCACGATCAATACCGTGGAACGCTGCTCCGGTCACGATGGCACCTGGGGGGTGAAAAGCGAGCATTTTGCCGATTCGATGAAAATCGGCCGCCCGGTTTTCAAGCAAATGGCTGCATCGAATCCCGACTATATCAGCTCCGACTGCGCCATCGCGGCACGTCATATCGAACAAGGCATCGGCGAAAGTAAAGCGCGCAAACTGCATCCGCTGACGCTGCTGCGCATGGCCTATGGCACGGATGGCGCGAATAGCGATCACAACGCGGCAATTGCTTCCGATCCATCGGCTGGCGCTGCTATTTCATCAAGTAAAAAACATATGACTACCCCATTGACCCGTGACAGCCTATTGACGCTGGAAGCTTACGCCAAAACGCGCAAGGAATTCCGCGCGCAGGTGATGGCGCACAAAAAAACACGTAAAGTTTCCCTCGGTGAAAATGTCACCTTGATATTTGAGGATGCCTTGACCATTCGCTACCAGGTTCAGGAAATGCTGCACGTCGAGCGCATTTTTCAGGAAGAGGAAATCGTGCATGAACTTGAAACGTATACCCCATTAATTCCGGACGGTCACAATTGGAAAGCGACGATGATGATCGAATACCCCGACCCTGCTGTGCGCGCTGAAAAACTGGCCACCTTGGTCGGCGTCGAAGACAAAGTTTGGGTCAAAATTTCCGGGCACCCGCCGGTCTTCGCCATTGCCGATGAAGATCTGGAGCGCGAAAACAGCGAAAAAACTTCGTCCGTGCACTTCCTGCGTTTTGAACTCACCGCGGAAATGATTCAGGCGCTGCATCGGGGCGCGGTATTGAGCATGGGAATTGATCATCCGTCTTATCAAGCCACCGTCGATCTGGTTGCCGCCGATGTTCGCGCTTCGTTATTGAACGATTTGACCTCAGTATGAAATCGCACCGCTTATGGATCCTTATGATTTGCGCGGCGCTTTTGCTTGCCTGCGCCAAACCGCCGTTCAAGGACGAATTCGAAAGCGACAAGCCCTGGATCGAGCAGATGACACAGCTTCCCGCTTACCCGGAAGCGAAGAATCTGATGGCGTTTGACGCCGGCGCCGTAACCAGCAATCAATATTTGGTCGATACCACCTCCATCAAAATCGGCAAAGACGGCGTCATCCGCTTTACCCTGGTCATCAAATCATCTGCAAACGCAACCAACGTCAGTTATGAAGGCCTGCGCTGCGCCACCAGCGAGAGAAAACTCTATGCACTCGGGCGCGATGACAGAACCTGGGCGCAACCCCGTGTATCGGAGTGGCAGAAACTTGATTTGGTGCGGCAATTCTATGCACAACGCGAACTCGCCAAAAATATTTTCTGTCCCCATCAGCAAATCGTCGGCACTACCGAAGAAGCCATTCAGGCGCTAAAAGCCGGCATGCATCGCAGCATCATACGCTAAGGAAGTGCTTGATTAATCCGGCGCACGAGATGAAGCACGAGGCGCACGGAACACAGCAAACGAGACATATCAATACGATAGGCGAGGATGCGCATACCGCGCAACGAAGTGATTCGCTCGTATAGTCAATTAATCAGCGTTTCCTTAAGGTATATGCATTAACCAAAGAAAATCTCGCGGCCTATAGCGAGCGAATTATGCACAGCTTCTATCCGGATCTGCATGATTCGTGAAGTGGAGAACAGCTTTTTTAGCGATTTTGGCCGGCCGTTGTTTGAATTGATAATACAAAT
>JAFEEV010000088.1 GCA_018240935.1 Pseudomonadota bacterium | reverse complement strand
CGACGTGACGGTGCATATCGATCCGGAAAATGATGAGAGCGGTTCGCCATGTCGTGATCTGCCTTTGCGCGAGCAGGTCATCGCCGAGCTTAAACAGCGCTGGCCGCGATTGCCGGTGAGCGCGATCGAAGCGGTGACGTTGCACTATTTGTCCGGCGCGATCGATGTGGAACTGGATTTGCCGGTCGAGATTCTGCGGAGCATCGATGAGGCAAAACATCTGGTGCAGCAACTCAAACAAGCGGTTTCCACGCTGCCGTACATCAACGCCGTGCATGTGCGGTTCAAGGTCTAACCATTCGGTTACCGATCAATGTGGAAACGTATTCGTCATTTGGATTGAGTGGTCAACATCTGTTCTTCAGCTAAGAAATAATTGAAGGAATATTATCCATTAAAGAATCTGGGGCATTTGATCGTTGTTCTACGCTGCATTTGCAATATTCCTGCAAAACTAAGGCAAGGGATCGAGCAATATCAGGAACGGAAATGCGGTTGCAAGGGGCAATGAAATCATATTACTTCAATAAAAAAACAGGAAATGGGGAATAGGGATTGAGACCACGCGAAACTTCAACGAATCAGGATATCAGCCTGAATCCTTCCGTGATTGCACGTGAAACATTAAAACAGCTGGCGATACTCAAAATTTCACCGACACCGGATAATTACCACAAGCTGTACGATCAAATTGCCGGCAACCCGGAAAATCAGATTTCAGCCGTTACCGCAAAATTACTGACCGAACTGGCGAAAGAATTTCCACGTCATACACCGCCGCTGCTGAATTGCGCCAATAGCCTGGAGCAAGCGGGTGGTGAGAAAAGCTGGTCAAAGTACAAGGCTGCTCTGATTAAATTCATTACCAGCGAAATCGAGGCCGCCGATATCCCGCTCGTTCCCGTTCAGATAAAAACCAAGAGTGCAATTCCTTGGGGTGAAACGATCGGAAACTTGTTTCGCGAGCTGGAGGATGACCAAGCAGCAACCGAAGTGGAAAAGAAACGGAAAAGTTTCCGGCAAGTATTGAACGAATTTACCAACGACTCCGAACATTTGCATAGTCAATTATCCGCTCTGGTCAATTCATGGAAGACTGCGGCTCCGAAGCTGCATGAACAGGTCGGTGATGATACGGATAAAGCGTCATTGCCGGTTGCCAGGCAAAAATCGATGGATGGCGGTTATACCGCTCAGCTTCTCGACTTAGTGGCGCAGGTGCTGGAAAACGTTATTGCCAGTCAAATCACTGACGAAATTCTGGCGCAAGAAGCGCGATCATTGGCGCTACAGGTGCGGGAAATCAACGATAAGCCGGAAATGGAGCAGTTTATTGTTTATTTTCAGCAATTTTGTGCGCGACTGGAGCGGCCGCCTCATAGCGACGCCGGGTTGCAACAAGGTCTATTGAAGTTACTCAACATGTTGATGGATAGTACCGGTGAACTGTTATCGGAAGATCAGTGGATTAAAAATCAGTTCACCCGGCTGCGAAAAACCATGGCTCAGCCTTTGAATATGCAAATCGTCGCCCGGGCGGAGCAATATCTGGAAGAAATCGTGCAGCGGCAGGAAGTCATAAAGAATAGTTTGAGTAAAGCCAGAGTCACGATGCGGCAAATGGTCACTTCGTTGATCTCCAATCTGGGAGAACTATCGGATGCGACCGGCGAATATCAGCAGAAACTGGACAATTACGCAAAAAGAATCAATGAAATTGAGGTCGATGACATCGACGGCATCAATCAGTTGCTGGCCGAGATCATGCAGGAAACCAAGAAAGTACAGTCGAGTGTGTTGAGTTACCGTAATGATTTGATCGCCGCGCGCGCGGAAGCTGAAATGGCGCAAAGTCAAATCAATCAGCTTGAAACCCAATTGCAGGAAATGAATGAGAAAGTGCATGAAGATCACTTGACCGGCATATTGAACCGGCGCGGATTCGATAACGCCTACCAGCGTGAAGTTTCATACGCGACGCGTAACCACACACCATTATGCTTTGCATTACTGGATATCGACAATTTCAAGCGATTAAACGACACGCATGGTCACCACGTGGGTGACAGCGCTTTGCGTCATTTGGTCGCTGCCGTCAAGGAAACGGTGCGGATGGAAGATGTCGTGTCGCGTTACGGCGGCGAGGAATTTGCGATTTTGCTGCCGAACACCACGTTGATGGAAGCCACCCAGGCCATATCGAGAATACGCCGCTACATGACCAAGAAATTCTTTCTGCATGACAATAACCGGTTATTGATTACGTTTAGTGCGGGCGTAGCACAGTTTCAACCGGGAGAATCGCAAGAAGATATTTTTAAACGCGCCGATGCGGCATTGTACAAAGCCAAGAAAAACGGCAAGAATCAGATTGTCGCTGCGGATTAGCACGGATCATCAATCGAGCGTTTGATTTGACGCTGCGGGTATCGTTATCCGATCGCATGGATAATGCCTGACGCGGATATAGGGAATACAACGCTTGTCTGTTTGCCAGTCTTGACTGATATAATCCGCATCTTTCCATAACCGGATAGTCATAACAATCGCCATGCCGACTCAATCAAAATTCTCGATCCGCAAGTTTCAGTTTGCATTTTTGATTGCGGTGTTATCTGTTTTTATTGCATTTGGCTTGTTGTATCGCACCAGTTCGCAAGGAGATATGTCCGAAACTTATCCCAAAGGTTTTCGCGGCGGAGCCTGCACGATAGAGTCGGAAATGCTCATTATCGGTTACTCCGGTTATTACCTGCCGGAAGATTACCAATCACCGGATGATCTCCGTTCACCGCATGTGCCGGTGCAGTGCGGCAAAATTCCCGAGCCGGCATCGCTCAATATTTCGATTGATCTGCGGTATCCCGAGTCGGCGCGCGATTATTCATTGGCTCTGCGCTTGGTAAAGCTTGAAGCCGATGAAAAAGAAAATCAGCGGGAGCACCCGATCATGTCGGTGCCAGCGCGGCAGCATCCGTCGGGTGTGATTACGGTCGCTTTTAAACTGAGCGAGCTGGGGCAGTATATTTTGTACCTGGAAGGAAAAAACACCGAGAATGCCGATCTGCAAGTGAAGATCCCGATGCAAGTGGGATTGGATTGGAAAAATCATTTGCGAAACGCGCTGTCGCCATTACTGAAGAAAGACTGATCATCGTATTAAGGAAGCTCTGAAAAACTACTGCGCTCGATCATGCTGTGTTGAAATCAGACTCAAAATGCTCATTTACATCATCTTGTAAACTGCGCTTTTTCATCTGTTTCGCCTTGCCTGACTGGCGCTCGCTATCTTTTTCAGAGCTTCCT
>JAFEEV010000087.1 GCA_018240935.1 Pseudomonadota bacterium | reverse complement strand
TGTTGAGCCGCACCAGGGATTCCTGCTGATTTAAAATCAAACCGATCTTGTAGTTTTCAAGCTGCCAGTGCTTGGCATACGCATACACACTGGGCAACGATCCTTCGTCCGCTGCCGCTACCGGCATGTCGCGATACGCGCCGCCCTGCAACAACAGCGTCAAGACATGATGGAGCTGATTACGGCCATCCTGTACTTGCGCACATGCCGCCGCATCGCCCAGCAACGCGAGTTGCGCGGCATTCGTGACGCGTTCTTGGTGAATCTGCAATTGCGCCGAAAGTTGCGGATAAATTGCGCCGCGCCTGGCTTGCTGCGCACCGATCACCGCCGCCAGCAGCAACAGCGCGAAAAAAAACATCACCAATCCGCCCAGCACCCAGCTATTGCCGAGCAGAGCAATGCCTTTAGAAGCATTCTTCTGCGCCGGTGCTGCGATCGCCGGTAATTTTTTACCCAATGCAACCAAACCGGTCGTCAATTCAAATTTAGAAAAATTGCCTGCCATCATGTTCTCCAGCTTTCGATCAGACTCTCTGAATGTCTTATTTTTCAAGGACAAACGGCATCCGGTCAAGCGGATGTTGAGCGATAGCTTAACCGCTGCAGCGTACGATCAAAGGCGGAATAAAGCCTGGAAAACGAGGTCTTTTAGGGAAGCTCTGAAAAAGGTAGCGAGCGATGGTCAGGCAAGGCGAAATCAGATGAAAAAGCGCAGTTTACAAGATGTAAATGAGCATTTTGAGTCTGATTTCAACACAGCATGACCGAGTGCAGTAGTTTTTCAGAGCTTCCTTAGGTATGCGGTTTAGCAGGATTACCCAAGAAACAATTTATACGCGGGATTCTTGGTTTCGTCCCAATAGCGGTAGCCCAATTGATCGAGAAAAGCCCGGAAAGCGGATTTCTCTTCCGGCGGCACCTGGATACCGATCAACACGCGGCCATAGTCGGCGCCGTGGTTGCGGTAGTGAAACAGACTGATATTCCAGTTGTGGCTCATGTTGTTAAGGAAATTCATCAACGCACCGGGGCGGTCGGGAAACTCAAAGCGGTAAACAATTTCATTCTTGACCGCGTGCGCATGCCCGCCAACCAAGTGACGCACGTGCAGTTTGGCCATTTCGTTGTTGCTCATGTCTTCTGTGGCCAGGCCGCTTTGCTTTAATTCCTTGATCAGCTGCCGCGTCTCTTCCTGATTGCGCACCGACACGCCGACAAATACATGCGCCACTTTTGAATCGGAATAGCGGTAATTAAATTCGGTAATGCTTTTAGCGCCGAGCAAGTTGCAGAATTTCTTGAAACTGCCGGGCTGTTCCGGAATCGTCACCGACATCACCGCCTCGCGCTGTTCACCGATTTCCGCGCGTTCGGAAATGTGGCGCAAGCGGTCGAAATTCATATTGGCGCCGGATGCGATCGCAACCAGTGTTTTATGCTGAATCTTCTCGCGCGCGACGTATGCTTTGATGCCAGCGATCGACAGCGCGCCGGACGGTTCCATAATCGTGCGCGTATCTTCGAATACATCCTTGATCGCCGCACAGATGGCATCGGTATCGACCAGCATCACTTCGTCGACCAGCTCGCGGCATAAGCGGAACGTCTCCTTGCCGACATGTCGCACCGCCACACCGTCGGCAAACAAACCGACTTGCGCCAGCTTGATACGGCGGCCGCTTTGCAGCGAGCGGTACATGGCATCGGCATCGACCGGCTCGACTCCGATGATTTTGATTTTCGGGTACAGCCGCTTCACATACGCCGCAATCCCGGCGATCAAACCACCGCCGCCGATCGGCACAAAAATCGCGTGAATCGCACCGGTATGCTGGCGCAGGATTTCCATACCGACCGTTCCCTGCCCGGCAATTACGTCCGGATCGTCGTACGGGTGCACGAACGTGGCCTGTTCTTCCTTGGCCAGTTGCATGGCGTGCTCGTAGGCATCGTTATACGAATCGCCGTGCAAGGCGACCGTAGCGCCATGCCCCATGACGGCATTTACCTTGATTTGCGGTGTCGTCACCGGCATCACGATGGTGGCGGAACAATTGAGCTTCTTCGCCGCCAGCGCGACGCCCTGCGCATGATTTCCGGCGGAAGCGGCAATCACACCGCGATTACGCACCGCGGGCGGTAACTTGATCATCTTGTTGTATGCACCGCGCAGCTTGAACGAAAAAACCTGCTGCAAATCCTCCCGCTTTAACAACACCTGGTTATGAATACGCTCCGACAAATTGGCGACCAAATCCAACGGACTCTCGATCGCGACATCGTAAACCTGCGCGGTCAGTATTCTTTCAAGGTAATTGTTTTTCATGGCGGGAAGCGGATAAATCCAGGCGGCATTTTAATTTGAAACGGTGATGGGGATTTTATCACGATCATAGTTTCCTCCAGTTAAAACTATTTTCTCTTTAGAAACGCTGATTAATCCGGCGAACGAGATGAAGCAATAGGCATACGGAACGCAGCGAGAGCGAGTATCGCGCAACGAAACGATTCGCTCGTGCAGTCAATTAATCAGCGTTTCCTTTACTGGACTGCCCGGATTCTCTGGATCATG
>JAFEEV010000086.1 GCA_018240935.1 Pseudomonadota bacterium | reverse complement strand
TTTCTCGCGGAACTTGCCGCGAAAAAACGTGCGTCCGGCTTCATCGAGTGGAAATTCGCGCGCCGGTAGCAAGCGGATTTCCTTGACTGGATAAATACTGCGCTGCGTGTCGACATCGAACGTGCGGATGGTGTCGATGTCGTTGTCCATCAGGTCGATGCGGTACGGCAGCGGACTGCCCATCGGAAACAAATCGATCAAACCGCCGCGCACACTGTATTCACCGGGAGAAAACACCTGCGTGACGTGCGAATAACCGGCTAATGTCAGTTGGCTGCGCAACGCGGCGGCGTCCAGCGTTTCGCCCTGCTTGAGGAAAAACGTGTGCGCGGCCAGATATTCACGCGGCAGCATGCGGTACAGCGCGGTGGTCAGCGGCGTGATCAATACGTCGCAAGCGCCGGTCATCACTTGATAGAGCGTCGCCAGCCGCTCGGAGACCAGATCGTGATGCGGCGAAAAGGTATCGTACGGCAGCGTTTCCCAATCCGGCAGCAAGTGCGTTCTCAAACCGGGCGCGAAGTAGGGGATTTCTTCCAGCAGCCGCTGCGCATCGAGCGCATTGGCGGCGATGATCGTCACGGGCTTTGCTTGCTGCGCGAGCTGCGCCAGGAACAAGGCATCGCCGGAGCCGGCGAAATCGGCATAGCGCACGATCGCGCCGGGCGCGGGTAAAGTGAGTTTCTGTTGCATTTTTAGTATCGTTGCCTGATCGTGCTAAAAATCATAGACGGCAACACTGCTTCTCAGTCAAAATTTGCCTATTATATGTCAGTTCCAAACTGTCTTATTGCGCGTAAAATGCGATGAGCACAGCGGCCCGGCGATTAGTGCCGGGTTTCACGGTTTTTTTACGGTTTTAATTTATTGGTAACAACGTTATGCTTATTATGCGTAATCGATATTTGCTGGATTGGTAAAAAGGGTTAGCCGGGCAATAACCGGTCGAATAGAAAAAAATGAGCGTTTCCATAAAACTGAGTCTAGGACGGATAGAGCAAAAAATGATTCTGCTTACGTGCAGATTCATTGCATTTGCTTGCCTGGCTTCTCCGGTTTTTGCGCATAATACTTCCGCCACGCTATTGAACGACGAGAATCAGCGGAAAATCGAATTGGCGGTGTGGAAGTATGCTGTCGATACGCCGTTGCTGCTGAAAACAATCGACTGGTTCCGTGAATTGACGAAAGACTCGCGGGAATCCGCCGCGCTGGCCGAACTTTCCCGCCTGCAGTTTATGCAAGCGCAGCTCGAGAGCAACAAGAGCCGCCGCGTTCAATTGTTTCAGAATTGCATCGCCGCCGCCGACCGCGCGCTTGCGCTGAATAAGAACGATGTGCGCGGACTTTTCTGGAAAGCTGCGGCGATGGGCAAAATGGCGGAAGACAGCGGCATCGTGAATGCATTGCGCATGCTTCGCCCGATGGAAAGTTTATTACTGAAAGTGGTCACGTTGGACGAACAATACGAAAACGCCGGAGCGCATCGCGCGCTGGGCCGCATGTATCACAAATTGCCCGGATTTCCGGTCAGCTTCGGCAGCAACCAAAAAGCGCTGATGCACTTGAAGCGGGCGCATGAACTGTTCCCGCGCGATGTCATTACGCGCGCTTTCTACGCCGAATTGCTGTACGACGAAGGCAGAAAAGACGAGGCGCGCAAGCATGCCGATTTCGTGCTGGCGACCCCGATTGCCGACGAAGATGCCCTGGAATTTTCTGAATATGTCGATATTGCGCTGGCTGTGATCAACAAAACCGGCGGCTCGGAATTTAAAGTGGGCAATAAATAAGCAAGCTGCAAAAATTACTTTTTGCGGGTTGCACCTTTTCTTCGTGCTGGAACCGCCGCTTACTAATCTCCGAGCTTCCCTAACTCCCCCAAAAAAAGCAGACTTGTTGCTACCAAACTTGCAGTGCAAGTGCTGCGGCCGATTTACTTTTTTGCTTTGACTCGCTTCCACGCCGGTCAAATCGGCTACACTACCGTACCTATCCCATATTTTCGCCAAATTTTTATGACAGAAACACTGATTGATTTGATCCGTCACGGCCAGCCCGCCGGAGGACGCCGCTATCGCGGCCACGGCGTGGACGACCCGCTCAGCGAGAAAGGCTGGTCGCAAATGTGGCATGCCGTCGGCAGCTACAATGACTGGAACCAGATCATCACATCGCCGTTGCAGCGCTGCCAGGCGTTTGCGTTTGCACTTGGCGAACGCCACGGGATCGATGTTGCGATTGAATCGCGTTTCAAGGAAGTCGGATTCGGCGTATGGGAAGGATTGAGTCACGACGACATCAAAATCGGCCGCGTGGCCGAATACCAGGCTTTCCTGCGCGATCCGGTCAACCGCCGCCCGGACGGCGCGGAACCGCTCGAGGATTTTATGCAGCGTGTCGGTTGCGCGTATGAAGAAGTCATCGAACGCCACCGCGGCAGCCATGTCCTGATCGTCGCGCATGCCGGCGTGCTGCGCGCGATTATCGCCAGAACCGTGCACGCCTCACCGTCCGGACTGTATCGCATCAAAATCAGCAACGGCGGCATCACGCGCATCCGGGAAACCGCGGAAGGCGGTGTGCTGGAGCTGTTAAACGGGAAGTTGTCGAGCTGAAACGTCAGACCGCACAGCCGCTTTCGCTCTTCTCTAATCCTCGCGCTCTTTGTACTTGGTGAAACCCTGCATGAGTTCGGTGAAAGATCTGGGTTTATATTGCGTGAAATGGTCATCGCCGACATAGATAAAATCAAAATGAACTGCCTGTTGAATGCGATTCATATCCTCACACCACTGTTTCAACCGCTGCATTTTTAAGGGGACGTCCAAATCAGCCTGCCCCTTGGTTTCTACGATCACGATTTCATGGCCGCTCTTTTTGACGATAAAGTCCGGATAATAATTAGCAATATCGCCGTTGGCATTGGCATAATCAAGCTTGAAATGCACTGCCAGATAGTTCTTGGCATAAGATACAACGTCGCTGCAATGCTCGAGAAAACTGGCAAACTGCAACTCGAAGTGGCTGTCCCCGACGATGCGGTTGAACACGCTCTTTTTCGCCATCAGATAGCCCTGATCTTTAACGATGAAAGGCCGCGTTTGCCGCAATTTGATAGTGCCGCGGATTTCCGCATTGCCCTTATCGCACACGGTCAGATCGTTGATCGCTTTTTTGAATGTTTCGATCACGGTTTTGGTGGCGGCCAGTTCCGACAAATTGCGCAAGGTATTCGGCGATTCCAAATCGGCCGCATGATCAAACAAGTTATCCCGGACAAATGCCTTGATTTTTCCGTACAGCACATCGTAGCCGCTGACCAGACGCAATTCCTTCATCACGGTTTGTGCAAAATAACCGATCACGCTGCGGTAATCCGCGATACCGGCGCTATCCAGCACAGTGGTATGCGCGATCTCGCCGGTGGTGATGTCCTTGAACACAATTTCACGTTGTTCCGCCTTGCTGAACTGCCGATACGCCACTTGTTGAAACGGTATCGCAGCAACGTTCAGGTTATCCAAATTTTTGTATTCGCGGTAAACGCGCGGCGTCAGCAGCGGGATTTCGATATCCAGCGCAGCGAGGTCTTTTTGTTCATTGCCGTGATCCACTTCGATCACCAGCGGTGTCTTGGGTTTTGTACCTTCACCCATCGCTTTGCGTTCCAGTTCGACGCCCTCGGCCTGG
>JAFEEV010000085.1 GCA_018240935.1 Pseudomonadota bacterium | reverse complement strand
CGGCAGCGACGGCAGCATTGCCGCTTGTGATACAAGCGGAGCGATCGACGGTGTGTTTTATAGCCAAAGCGGCAACGTCGTGACGGTAACGAGCAATGGCCAATGCGTTCTTGCCCCCGATCTGTCCAAGACCAATCTCTGCCAAACGCCTCCACAAACAACGGCAAGCGGTATTTCCGTGCTGGGCAGCAATACCGTCACCTCATCCAGTATCGCCGGCCTGGATATCCCGGGATTCAATCTACTCGAACTGGTCAATACCACCGCAAACGTTAAACACTGCACCAAGAATGCACCCGCCGCGACAGCCAACCTGGTGGTCAATTCCGATCTTTGTCTCGACATTACCGCGCCGATCAGCGAAACACTGGCTGGTTTGGCCATTCCAGGAATTGCGCTGAATCCGCCGGTGAAATATTTCACCAAGGGAACGTATACCAGCAAAAATGTGGATGATTGTTTTGCTACCGACGCCGCCACCATCAGCGATGCATTTACCGGTGAAGTTTGGGTCAATCAGGGCGGCAATTTCGTTAAGGTGAAATAACCGTCACGAATCGGCTTTCAGCGGTTGGAGAAAGCGTTCGTGCGGGTTATCGCAAAGCGGTGAGTTCGTTCAGTGTGTCCGTCAAACGGATAAAACGCGGCTCGCCGGGCGACAACTCATTGGCGGTCCGCAGACTATGGCGAGCCTCGTCGATCAGTTCCGGGGTTGCGCCATTTTTTTGCATATAGGTAATGATCACATGAGCCAGATTGAGCAGCACGCGAATGTTTGCAGGCATTGCCGCATACGCGTCGCGCATGGCGCTGAGAGCTTCCTCATATTGTCCTTTACTGATCAGCAATACCCCGCGGTTCATAATCAGCATGGCTTCTTGCCGCGAGGTTTCGATCAACCGGCTGCCCTCTTCGCCCATGCCGGCTTGGTCGAATATTTCCGCCACATCGCGCAACAAAGCGGCGCTCTCGGGATTATTTTTGATTTCCTTCTGCAATAATTCAATGGCTTTTTCTTTATCACCGGTAACCATGAGCAAACGCGCGGCTTCGAGAGCGCCATCGCTATCCGGATGCATACTGCCGCTGCCGATAGCTTGACTCAGTTCATCGGCAATCTGCTTGGCTTTTTCGCCATTACCGCTTTGCTGATGAACCAATCCTTCAACCGCCAGCGCTTTCACACGCACTTCGTCCGCTGCAAACTTCTTATTGAGCTGTCCCAGCACTTTCAATGCTTGCGCGGGATTTTTATTAGCGCTGCACGCTTTGGCCAATCCGAGATAGGCGTCCGCTGTCCGCAGCACCGAATATTCTCCAAGCGCCACACTTTTGCGGAAAGCACGCTCGGCGTCTTCCATTTTGCCCAGCTTCATCGAAACCTGACCGAGATTTTTCTGCCGTATGACCGAGTTCGGCGATAACTTCGCCGCGCGTTCCAGCACGTTCCCCGCTCCGGCAAGATCGCCCATCGCTTGCAAAGTGTGCGCCAGCAGATCTTGCGCCTCAAGATAAGCCGGATTGGATTCCACCACCTCTTCCAGCAAATTCCTCGCGGCGTCGAGATCGTTCTTTTTCAGCAATAGCTTGGCTAACGCCGCTTTGGCCCAAGGAAAATCGCGCTCAGCCAAAATCCCCTTCAATACCTGTTTGGCGCGGTCATATTCACCGGTCAGCAGCAACAAATCACATTTAGTCCGCAGCAAGTCGGCCGCGTTGGCTTTATCGGAAGACAGACGCTGATCGCACAAGCTCATCGCTCTTGCATAATCCTGTTGCTTCATGGCTTTGTGAATTTCCGCAAAAGCCTCTTTTTTCGCCCAGATCTTCACTAAACGCGCACGCAGGCTCGCTTCCGTAACCGGTTTCAACAAATACGCATCCGGTTGATATTCCGCCGTACCGGTAACCGCTTCCATGGTTTTTTCCGCAGTGATCATGATCCATAGACACGAAGGTCCCACCAGTGATTGGTGCTTGGCTTCTTCCAGCACTTGCTGGCCGTTTTTACCGGAACCCAGAATGAGATCGCACAGCACGATGTCAAACGGTACCTTCTTTAACCAGGCTATGGCTTCATTGCCGTTCGTCGCCATATGGATTTTCTTGACCTCGGCGCCGCAACTGCTGAGAATTTCGCGGAAAATGCTGCGCATCTCCATGTAATCATCGATGATCAGTACATTTTTCCCTGAGAAATTCAACTCAACGTCAGAGGTTGCAATAGCGAGCGGATTAATATTCATGATTGCAAAATTTGGAAGGAATGACCGTTACGGAAGACGTAATACGAAACAAGCCCCTTGCAGTGAACCGCCATTTTCCAGATGGAGTTCGCCGCGTAAATCGCGATTGCGGTGCATACGCGCCGCCATAGCCGAAAAATAAAGCCCCAAGCCTGTGCTGCCGCCATGGAAATCCACGCTCTGCATGACGTTATCATTGCCTTGCAGCAGTTCAACCGGATAGCCGCCGCCATCATCTTCGACACGCAACGTCAATTGACCCTCGCATTCGAGCGCACTGATCGTGATGCGATGATGCGCGTGGCGCATGGCGTTATTCAAAGCATTGCCAATGACACCGCTGATGAGATCTTCATCAAAATACCAGTACAGATCGGGATGGACATGGACTTCCAGGTGAATCTCGTGAAATTTGAGCAACTGCGCATATTGCGCCACGATCGTGCGCAAAAAATCATCCAGGCAAACGGATTGCGGATCGAAGGGATACATTTTTTGCCCCAGCTTATAGAGCGTCAGCAATTGAATCAGGCGATTGTTGATCCGTTTCGCTTCATGATTCATCTGCACCAGCTCGGCGTGCGTGGAAAGCTGGGCCGCTTCGGCCGATGTCAGCACCTTATCCAGGCCGCAAATGAGCATGCTGACCGAATTCTTCATGTCGTGCACGGAAGAAACCAGAAAGTTTGCCATATTGAATACAACAGGGACATCGGTTGTATCGCTCTGCTTTTTATTCGATACCCCTAACATGTGATTCTCCGCATAGCGTGCGCTTTCCATTTTTTATCAATGGGCAATCTAACGGCAAATCGCTTGCAACCTGTAGTGTTTTACACCGCAATCAGCATGTTAGGGAAACGCTGATTCATTGTCTACACGAGCGAATCACTTCGTTGCGCGGTACTCGCTGCCTCGCTTTTCTTGCTGATATATCTCGGTTGCTGTGTTCCGTGCGCCTCGTGCTCCTCGTGCTTCATCTCGTTCGTCCAATTAGTCAGCGCTTCCTTAGATATAGGTTCCCAGGATCACTTGCCGCCGCCGCAGATCGTTCAATAGTTCCATACCGCCCTGAATGACGATTCCGGGTTGGGGATGATTCAGTTCCGCAGCGACCTGCTGCAACGCCGCTCGCCCGGATACGGCATCCTCGCCGGAAAACAATTGCAGCAACCGCGCGGTCACCGGATTGATTTCGATAAAACGCACGTCAAAGTCCGCATCACGATAAACAATCAAATGAGTCTGCATTCCACCGGCTTCGCTTGGCTGAAAATCCGGGCCGATTTTATGAACGGGAAAACGGTAGCTCAAAGCCCAAGCTAATGGCGAAATCACCGGAATGCCGTCGAGCAGATCGCCCTGCGCATCGATTTCCGTAGCGTCGATTTTTTCATCCAGCAACGAAAGCGCCAGTTCAACCCACTCATAATGCGCCAGCTCCAGCAAAAAAGGCGGATCGTCCGGCTGCGGCTCGCGTTCATGCTCCAGATATTTCAGAAACTCGCGCGGCATTTCCGGGAATAGCGGCGTGTGCGATATGTGCTGCGCGAAATAATCCCGCATCATGGCGTGCCAGCGGTCATCCGGCAGAATCCGGCGCAACACCGGATAGGTGTTGGCGATAAAACCCTCGACATTGTTATAAAACAACTCGCGGTAGATTTTCATGCGCCGCTCTTCGATTCCCTCCGGACCGGGATTTTTCTCCGGGTTGCGGATATGCGCCGCGAAGGCATACTGCTGGCGCACAAAAGCGGGACGGTCAGGCGTGTTGCGCGTGCTCACCGGCTTGATTCCGCCATTTGGATTGCAGGGTGTGAATCATCTCCACCTCTTGCAGCAACTCCGCCAGCGGCGGAAGATTGAAATCGCGTTCCAGCAGCGTCGGAATAACGCCGAAATGCCGGTACGTTTTTTCCAGCAATCGCCAGACCGGATCGACGACGTCCGCGCCGTGCGTATCGACGATCAAATCGTCCGCTTCCCGGTAATGCCCGGCGATATGAATATAACGAATACGCGCCGCAGGCAGCTGTTTGAGAAACGCTTCGGCATCGTAACGATGGTTGATGCTGTTGACATAAATATTGTTGACATCCAGCAGCAAGTCGCAATCCGCTTCGTGCAGCACGGCGTTGAGAAAATCGATTTCCGCCATCTCCTGACCGGGCGCCGCATAGTAGGAAACGTTTTCCAGTGCGATGCGCCGCTCCAGAATATCCTGTACCTGCCGGATGCGCTCCGCCACATAGTGCACCGCCTCCGCGGTAAACGGAATCGGCAGCAGATCGTACAAATGCCCGTCGTCGCTGCAATAACTCAGATGTTCG
>JAFEEV010000084.1 GCA_018240935.1 Pseudomonadota bacterium | reverse complement strand
TCAGCGCCGGATCGATCGAATCGAGTTGCGTCTGCCCATCCGGCAGGGTTGCCGGGATGCCGTCGACGCGCATCTGAATGCCCCGCACCCCGAAAGGCGAGCGCGCGCCAAACCCGCGAATCGCGATGCGCAAATCCTGGGTGAAATTAAATTGATTCTGAAAAAACACCCCCGGCGTGCCGCGCGCAAATTCGTCCAATGTCGCACCGGGCTGGTAGTTTTGCTGCGGGTAGCGCGTGATCTGTGTGATGCTATTGGGAATCTGTTCCGGTGAGCGCTCGCTACGGGTGGCGGTGATGTTGATTGGATTGAGAATTACGGATTGCGGGGTTTCCGGTTTTTGCGCCTGAGCGGGCGTTACGCCTGCAATAAAACCAGCCAGAATCATGACGAAATGAATCACCCAGCGCATGCGGTAAGGGTTAAAACAGAAATGGGCGGCAGGAGTAAAAAACATGGCGAAGTGTATCATTCCGCTGCATGGCGTTAAATTTTGCCGGTGATTTACGTTAATAGGGAAAATTGTAGCAATCTGCTACAATTTAATTCTGAATTTTTAATGGAGCCTATCATGGCAAAAGCAGCTTCTCCGATTCGTTTGCAGGATGAGTTAATGCAAGCCGCAGCATTGACCGCGGAGCGGTTTCACCGCAGCACGGCTGAGCAAATCGAGTATTGGGCGGAAATGGGGCGTAATGTGGACCACATGTTGAATCCGGACGATTTGCTGGCGATCTCGGCGGGATTGGCGAAAATTACCGTCGAGCCGGTTAGCAGCGAACCGGTCGACTCTGCTGGCATATTTCAGTCGTTGGAAGACGACCGTGCCAGCGGCATGCTGCCACAATCGGTGACCGGCAGTGCGATCCGCTATCAGGCATCAGATACCCATCCCGGCTACCTGGAACAAATTCAACCGGATGGCCGCATTCAAATGGGGAAATTTCAGGGCGGTGAGTACATCGCAATCGATGCAGCGCAGCTTTGAGCAAGAAAAAACAGCTTTGGCTGCTGGCCGGAGGCAACGGTGCGGGTAAAAGCACTTTTTACCGTACCCGGCTCGCGCCCAGCGGTTTATCGTTTGTGAATGCGGATATCATCGCCAAGCTGCTGTATCCGCAGGCACCGGAAGCGCACAGCTATCGCGCCGCCAGACTGGCGGAACACCTGCGCCTGCAACTGCTGCGGCAGGGCCGCAGCTTCTGTTTTGAAACCGTGTTCTCGCACCCGTCGAAAATCGACTTCGTTGCGCACGCCAAAACGCTCGGTTATGAAATCATTCTGGTGTTCATTCACCTGTGTGATCCCGCGCTCAATCAGGCACGCATCGCGCAGCGCGTCAGCGAAGGCGGTCACAACGTTCCGGACGATAAAGTGATCAACCGGATACCCAGAACGCTGAAACTGATCAAAAAGACGCTGCCGCTGTGCGATCACGTATACATCCTCGATAATTCCCGCGCGGATAACCCGTTTCAGCAACTCGCCGCGATCTGCAACGGTTGTATCACTTTCCGGCATGACGTTATGCCTGATTGGTGTCAGGAATTGCTGGCAGATATGGCGACGGATGCGTAGTATGCCGGTATGGATGCGAAGCAATCTTGGCATAAATAAGGTAAACAACCAATGAGTCCTACCGTACTCAGGGAAGCAGGTTACCGCTTCTTTTTCTTTTCAAGAGAAGAAACTAGAATGCATGTTCATATTACTTCCGAAACCGGGGAAGCAAAGTTTTGGCTGAAACCAGATATTGCATTGGCGAAAAATTTTGGTTATTCCCAAAAGCAGCTGAGAGATATCGAATCATTGATAGAGGTTCACTATGACGAGTTTATTCACGCATGGCAGCAACACTTTGGCGGCTGAAGTCACGCACATCTCCAGTCACGGTATTTGGTTGTTATCGAATGATCAAGAACTGTTCCTGCCGTATGCGGAATTTCCGTGGTTTAAGGATCAACCTGTCAAAGCTATTATCCATGTTGAAGAACCATCGCCCGGTCATTTCTATTGGCCGGATATCGACGTGGATCTTACGATTGAAGCCATTGAGCACCCGGAGAAGTTTCCGTTAAAAGCAAAAATCCCCAATCGGATCGACACACAAGAGCCTTGATTAGCTTCTCAATCCAGCATGGCGGTTAGTTTCCGGGAGACACCCCAAAACCGCCTCATCCTGCTCGGCGCCAGCAATCTGACGTTATCGCTGCGCTTGGTCATTGATCTGATGCAGCAGCGCTTCGGCGGGCCGAGTGAAATTCTGGCGGCGGTGGGGCATGGGCGGGCGTACGGTATTTTCAGCGAGGCGGTGGGGCGCGGGTTGCCGGGGGTTGCGGATTGCGGGTTGTGGCGGCGATTGGCTGCGCTGGAACCGCGTCCGTCCTATGCGTTGCTGACGGACATCGGCAACGATATTGTGTATGGCTTGCTGCCGGAACAGCTGTTGCAATCGGTGGAGCGATGTATCGAACAATTGCAAAGCCAGTCCGCGCAGATTGTCGTGACCGGTTTGCCGATGGCGTCGATCGATCGTTTGTCCGAGCGGCGTTTCGTATTTTTCCGCAATCTTTTTTATCCGTCCTGCCGGTTGTCGCGCAATGAAACGATCAGCCGCGCTTGGGCGGTGCATGAAGGGTTACGGGAGATGGCGGCGCGCCGCGGGCTTATAGTGCACGAGCAGAAACCCGGGTGGTTTGGTTGGGACGGCATTCATGTCCATTACTGGCAGCGCGCAGCGTATTACCGCGCTATCGTGCGGCAGTTTCCGGATTCCGGCGGCAAACCGGAATTTTGCGATGATCAACGGAAATTTTTTCTGAGCTGGCAGCAGCGGCCGGAATTCGCGTTTAAGACGCTATTCGGCTGCGCCATATACCGCCCGCAGCCGAGCGGTTTACTGGCGGATGGCTCGCGCGTTTGCAAGTATTGATTCGTTCTTGCCTTAAACCTCGCGTTAATTCCGGTCGCGGTACATGATGACCGTATAACGCACGCCTTGTGTGGTGCGATACGCTTCCAGATCGAAAGGATAGGCGTTGTTCGATTCGAGCTTGCCGGCTACGGCATCGCCATCGATCTCGTCGTACCAAGTCCATTTTCCAACATCGAGATGTTCCGCCACCGCGGTGAAATAACGCGTGCCGTCTTCGGAGAAACCGCGGATGCGCACCGGTGTGACAGTGTGTTTACGCAATTGCGCATCCAGTTCTTTTGCCGTGACACGGGTAAAGATCAGCGATGGGCCGGGGCGCTCTTCGACAATCGCTGCGTATTTGCGGGTACCGCCATCGACGTAAACGGCCAAGTCGGCAACTCGCTGCCGGCCGTTGGTTAACTGACTGAGTCCGGCTTCATCCAAGCCGGTCAATACCTTGGTTTCCGGTTCCGATCCTTGTTGCAACGCCAGTGTAAAGCGCGCTTGATCATTCGTTTCAGCGGCGCTTATCGATACCGGGCGGGCGTTCGTGGCGGCAATTTTGCTATCCAGTTCCGCCGCCGTGACATCGCGCAGATAATGCCCTGCGATTCCGGCTTCGCGGTAAACAATGGCAGCAAAACGCCGGTTTGTTCCGGTGCCGTAACTGGAAAGGCGCGTCAGATGCATGCCCGGCATCAACACGTCGTCGATATTGTCCGGTGCAATGTCGTGCGACCACAGCCAGCTTTGCGGCGGTTTGATAGAAAATTTCATCGCTCCTCCTTGCTTTACAGATTCGGTTTCGGTTGTCCGGCCGTTTTCCTGCTTGCCGGGCGGATTGGTTTTCGGATTGCTGTCCGTCGTGCATGCGGTGATGAGAACCGCCATTAAAACAGAAACTGCCCGTTGCAAGAAAATCATGTGCGGTGTGCTATCCATAGTGATTGTCTCCATTGAACCAGCGGGTTAAACAATGCGCCCGCCCGGTTTTGGATGATACCGCAGGAATGCGGATTGCGATATTTTTCCATGAACGGCGCGTTTGACAGCCCATCCGGCATTCAGTATATTCAGCGCAGAAAAATTGCGTTGATTTTTATCGTATCCTGCCTTAATTCTCTCTATTCGAGCTTTCTTATATGCGTATCGTCGTCACCGGAATGGGGATTGTGTCACCGATCGGCACGGGCATTGATCCATTCTGGAAAAATGCGGTTGCCGGTACCAGCGGAATTATCAGTATTCAAAGCTTTGACGCTTCCAAACAGCGTTCGCGGATCGCCGGGGAAGTGCAGGGTTTCGATCCCGCTACCTTTTTATCCGCCAAGCAAATCGAACAAACCGACCGTTTCACACAACTGGCGCTGCACGCGGCGGGTCAGGCGATGGCGGATGCCGGCAGTCTGGAAAGTTATGAGCCGCGGCGGCTGGCGGTCAGTTTGGGATCGGGCATGGGCGGATTTTCGACATTTGAATCTTCCGCTGCGCGCAGATTTCAAAACAAATCGGTGCCGCCTTTTACCGTTCCGCGCATCATGGCCAATTCCGCAGCCGCCTGGATCGCGACCAAATACGGACTGAAGGGCACCAACCTGACGACCAGCACGGCGTGCTCGTCCGGCGCCAATGCCATCGGCATGGCGCTCGATCTGCTGCGCAGCGGCAAAGC
>JAFEEV010000083.1 GCA_018240935.1 Pseudomonadota bacterium | reverse complement strand
GGTATGTTCGCGTGCGCCGCTCCTATCAGCAGCCCTCCCAGCATCACCGCTAATACCTTCGGCCATAGCTTGCCTTTCATCTCTCTCTCCTTTGATTTTCCATTTTCTCTAACCTTTCCTTCCTTCTCTTCATGCTCTTCTTCTTGTTCTCTCGTAATAATCTGTAGGGGCCAGACTAATGACACCTTACTCGTTCTTACACTACACTAATTAAACTAATTTCTAACTTTTTTCCTTAAGGTAGCTCTGAAAAACTACTGCGCTTGGTCATACTGTGTTGAAATCAGACTCAAATACTCATTTACATCTTGTAAACTGCGCTTTTTCATCTGATTTCGCCTTGCCTCACCGTCGCTCGCTACCTTTTTCAGAACTTCCTTAACCACGAAACCATCTCAGCGCTTAATTACCCACTGCCCTCATGATCGCTAAAGAACTGTACTAAAGCTATATTCTTCAGAATGTAGTTTCTGATTTTAATCTTCTTGTTTTTTCAAAGCTGCCGAAGAAATAAAATACTTCTCCTCTAGCCATTCATCGCTTTGATAGCTGCTGACAATCGACTTTTATAGCGCGCAGCTTTATTTTTATGAATAATACCTTTGCCTGCAATTGAATCAACAGTCCTTAAGGAATTATCAAAAGCATTTTGAGCCGACTCTTTATTTCCATTATCTATTGCTTTTCTTACTGATTTAATCGCAGTACGTAATTTAGACCGCAAACTAAAATTATACTCTCTACGCTTTATTGCCTGCCTCGCACGCTTTCTTGCTTGTGCACTATTCGCCATAAAAATCCCAATCCCTTCAAAGAAAAAGGCCTAGATACTACTTTCTTTTTTTCGATATTGCAACTGCCAACAAAGCCTGATCACTATAACTTATAAAAGAGAAAACAGCTCGCTTTAGCTTTACTGAAGTACTGGAGAAATAATGCTGTTAAAAAGACGATAGACTCTAAACTAGTAAGCATAACCTGTTAGCTTAGAACCATTTATAATGATCACTAGCCACGAATGCAGCAACAAGCCGATTGATTAACAATATTTTGACATGGAATTAAATACAATACAGGATTTCAAATTTCCAGTAGTTTTGACATGAAGCAGAAACTTTTAACGCATTGCCTGTATTGTTTGATCATGTCCGCGACAATGACGTGTTGCGTATCCGCAACCGTGACCGCAGTAAACCTTGGCTTTTCCGGTCAATTTATCGAAGAATGGCTCTATTCATGGGGTATCGCCTTCCCAATCGGTTTTGCAGTTTTATTGCTGCTTTCCCCTCTCTATCGACGAGTAGTGGAAATCTTAGTTCGCTGAAACTCTAAATCAGTCTGAGTTAACAAACTTCGATTGTCAGTCGCTCATGTTTTACGTCATCAATGAAATAAATGACCGGAGAATTATTTCGGCATTTCCCCTTTTCGCTCATCGAACACAGTATGCCGCGCCATGCACAGCAGTTGCCAACATGACGAGCGCTGCCATCGGAATAACGAATCAAACTTATCAAGCGGATTGTACAATTCAAATACTATCCGGCAAGGCTCAGATAACCTGAGATTGCCGCACTTGCTCATCCACGCCTCGACCGATCACACGCCACGTGTACAAATCAGCCTGGTAAACCGGCCCTGTCATGAAGCACCGCCAGCCACATTCATTATCTGCAAAGATTGCCTCTGAATAATGGCTCCTCCAGATTCCAACGAAACCAAGTATCTTTTAATCCTTGCCTTCGTTACATCCGATGAACTCGGTTATATCAAGGATTCCATCAATGCGTACAAACCCTAAGCGCATTGAAATTTTGAACAAGCCGTCCGCTTTATTGCAATTTTCCGATACTGATACTGCGAGCTTACTTTGTCAAAGATTCGAAGAAGTGAGATGAAATTGATCGGATCAATAAACTTCTATTCAAATTAAATTCACCAGAATGTGATATAAGACTAATATTGGTGATAATCATGAAGTCTGCCCAAAACTTCATTAAAAACCATTTGAAAAATTTATTTTAGTACAATTTCGTTTCGGAAGCAGGAATAGAAAATTTCATTTTTACATATAATATTCAACATATTATATACTTAATGGTGCCCAGAAGAGGACTCGAACCTCCACACCCGAAGGCACATGGACCTGAACCATGCGCGTCTACCAATTCCGCCATCTGGGCCAAGGGCAGCCGGGGTCCGGCTACCGAAGAACGCGTAATTCTATAGGAAACCATTGTTTTGTCAATTAAGAAGAATCAAAAACTGCGTAATCTGGATCCGTTTCTCAAACGCGAGAAAGAACGCTATCAGCACCCATTACCAAGCCGGGAGTATATTCTCCAGATTTTGCAGCAGCAGGGAATCCCCCTTGCCGAGCCGATGTTGCGGAAATTACTGGATATTACAAAAAAAGAAGTAGAGCTGTTCAACCGCCGTTTGACGGCGATGATGCGTGAGGGCCAGATTTTCCGCAACCGCAAAGGCGATATTTGCGTGATGGAGAAACTGGATCTGATCAAAGGCCGGATACAAGGTCACGCGGACGGATTCGGCTTTTTGCTTCCCGATGACGGCAGCCCGGATTTATTTCTGAGCGCAAAAGAAATGAACAAAGCATTGCACGGCGACCGGGTCGTGGTGCGTGAAATCGGGTTGGACCGGCGCGGGCGGCGCGAAGCCGCCATTGTCGAAGTCCTGGAACACACGAACACACAATTGGTGGGGCGGTTGCATATCGACCACGGCATTCTATTCGTCGTAGCCGAAAACAAGCGTATCAGCCAGGATATTCTGATCGCCAAGGAGCACTCGCTGAAAGCCAAGGCAGGCCAGATTGTCATCGTCGAAATCATCCAGCAGCCGAATAAACAAACACAGCCGATCGGCAAGATCATTGAGATTCTGGGCGATTACACCGCGCCGGGAATGGAAATTGAAATCGCCTTGCGCAAACACGATTTGCCTTACGTGTTTCCCCCTGAGGTTGAAACACTCGCAGCCAAATTCCCCAAGAATGTCTTGAAGAAAGAATTCAAGGGGCGCAAAGACATCACGCATTTACCGCTGGTCACCATCGATGGTGAAACCGCACGTGATTTTGACGATGCCGTTTATTGCGAAAATGCGGGCGACGGATACCGCCTCTATGTGGCGATTGCGGATGTCAGCCACTATGTCAGGCCGCGCGATGCGCTTGACCAAGAAGCGCTGAACCGGGGCAATTCCGTGTATTTTCCGCGCCGTGTCATTCCGATGCTGCCCGAAGCGCTGTCGAACGAATTATGTTCGCTCAATCCCGATAAAAACCGTTTGTGCATGGTGTGTGAAATTCAATTCCAGAAAAACGGTGAAATACTGGATTATGTTTTTTATCCCGCCGTGATGCGTTCGCACGCGCGCCTGACCTACACCACGGTAGCGGCGATACTGGAAAAACCCAAGGGAACGGAGGCCAAGGAACATGCCGGACTGCTGCCGCACTTGCAGTTGGTCTATAAGCTGTTCAAGGCGTTGCTCAAAGCGCGTAAAAAGCGCGGCGCAATCGATTTTGAAACCACTGAAACTCAGATGTTTTTTAACGATCAAGGAAAAATCGAAAAGATTGTGCCGGTGCAACGCACCGAAGCACACCGCTTGATCGAAGAATGCATGCTGGCGGCAAATGTCTGCGCCGCGGATTTCCTGCAAAAAAACGGCCAGACCACGTTGTATCGCATCCATGAAAGCCCGGCTGCGGAAAAAATCGAGGCGTTGCGCAATTTTCTAAAGGAATTCGGCATTCAATTGGGCGGTAAGAACAAACCAGGCGCCAAGGATTACGCCCAAACCTTACTTAAAATCCAAGACCGGCCGGACGCGCAATTATTGCAAACCGTCATGCTCAGATCGTTGCAGCAAGCCATCTACAGCCCGGATCTCATGGGTCATTTCGGATTGGCATATGATGCTTACACCCATTTCACATCGCCGATCCGGCGCTATCCCGATCTGCTGGTGCATCGCGCGATCAAAGCAGTATTGCAAGGCGAAACCTACAATCCCGGCGATTGGAACGAATTGGGCCTGCATTGCTCGATGACCGAACGGCGCGCGGACGATGCCACACGCGATGTCGAATCCTGGCTCAAGTGTTTTTATATGCAGGACAGAATCGGCGAATGCTTTGACGGTGTCATCAGCAGTGTGACCGGTTTCGGTCTGTTCGTAGCGCTGGATGGCGTATACGTTGAAGGCTTGGTGCATATTTCCGAGCTGCCGAGCGATTATTTCCATTTCGATGCCACCAAACATCTGTTGCTCGGCGAACGCAGCGGCAAGCAATACCGCCTCGGCGACCGGTTGCGCGTCAAATTGGTGCGCGTCGATCTGGAAACCAGCAAAATCGATTTCGTGTTGGCCGAACCGGATAAAAAACCGGAACGAGCCAAAACCCAAACAAAAACCAGGACAAAAACCAAAACACCGGCCAAAGGCAAGAAATCGCATTAACATCGGATAAATTGCTCTAAAATACGCGCAAAAATCAATTCTCCGGCCAAACCGGCCGGTTATTTTCCAATCAAGCTCAGGTTAAAACGTGTCCAACACCCGCTTTATTTTCGGTTTTCATGCCGTCACCAGCCGTTTGCGGCAAAATCCGGACAGTATCAAAGAAATTCTGATCGATGCCGCGCGCGGCGATCAGCGAGCGCGTAATCTCATCCAACTGGCCGAAAACCGGAACGTCCGCCTGATTCCATGCGAAAGCGCCAAGCTCGCGAGCATGACCGGCAGCGAGCGCCATCAGGGTGTTGCCGCCAGTATCGATAGCGCGCGCAGTCATGCGGGCATTGACGATATTTTGGATACACTGACCGAACCGGCGCGTCTGCTAGTATTGGATGGCATTCAGGATCCGCACAATTTGGGCGCTTGTTTGCGCGTCGCCGATGCCTTCGGCGTGCATGCCGTGATCGCGCCGAAAGACCGCGCTGTCGGTTTGACGCCGACGGTTTACAAAGTATCCAGCGGCGCGGCGGATACCGTTCCGTATATTGCCGTCACCAACTTGGCGCGTACGTTAGAGCAGCTTAAAGAGCGGCAGATTTGGATTTTCGGTACTGCGGAAGATGCGGAATACGACCTGACTGATTTTAAAATCCAAGGCGCTGTCGCCTGGGTATTCGGTTCCGAAGAAAAAGGATTGCGCCGTCTGACGCGCGAAAGTTGCGACCAATTGGTGCGGATTCCCATGCTGGGTAGTGTGGAAAGTTTGAATGTTGCCGTCAGTGCGGGAATTTGTTTGTTTGAAACGCATCGTCAGCAATCTTTGGTCTGAGCTGCGCACCTGATAAAATAGCGCTTATTTCTGACAACCGTAATCCTCATCCTGCGCAGTAGCATTGCGTAAAAAATTTCGATACCGCGACTCCCAATCATGAATTCATCCGCTTGCCCAAACTTCAAAACCCATTTTGCCGGACTTTTCCACACCGCAGCCAGTACCATCGCACCACCGGATAGCAATTTCCGCATCGAACTGACACGCACCAAGCAAGCCAGTCACGGCGATTATTCGTGCAATCTGGCGATGCAACTGGCCAAGCCGCTGCATAAAAACCCGCGCGAAGTAGCGAATTTATTGATCGATGCCCTGCCCTCTTCGCCTTATCTGGAGAAAGTGGAAATAGCGGGCGCCGGATTTATCAATCTGTTCCTGAAGAATTCCGCCAAGCAACAATACGTGCATCACGTGCTACGAAGCAAAGAGGCTTTCGGCCATAGCGATTCCGGCCAAGGAAAAAAGATCCAGGTGGAATTCGTTTCGGCTAATCCGACCGGCCCCTTGCATGTCGGTCATGGACGCGGCGCGGCCATTGGCGCGAGTTTGTCGAATGTGCTGACCGCCGCCGGTTTCAATGTGTCGCGCGAGTTTTACGTCAACGACGCGGGACGGCAGATGGATATTTTGACGCTTTCGACCTGGTTGCGATATCTCGAACTCAACGATATTCACATTCCGTTCCCGCAAAATGCGTACCAGGGCGAATACGTTAAATCAATGGCGCAACTGATCCACCAAGCGCATAAAGAACGTTATGTTCATCACCCGGAATTCGTGTTGGATGGCTTGCCCTTAAGTATCATGGAAACAGCCGTGAGTACCGACGAACATCTGGATCAGTTAATCGCCAACGCGAAAAAAATACTCGGCCAGGACTATGCATACATCCATAATTTCGTGCTGACCGAACAACTCGGCGATTGCCGTAACGACCTGATGGAGTTCGGCGTTGAATTCGATACCTGGTTTTCCGAACAATCGTTATACGATAATGGCTCGGTCGCACGCACCATCGGATTGCTCAAGGAAAAAAAATATTTATACGAACAAGATGGCGCGACCTGGTTCCGTTCGACCGACTTCGGCGACGAAAAAGATCGCGTAGTGCAAAGGGAAAACGGCCAATTCACTTATTTCGCATCCGACATCGCCTATCACCTGAACAAATTCGAACGCGGTTTCGATCAAGTGATCAATATCTGGGGCGCGGATCATCACGGCTATATTCCCCGGGTCAAAGGCGCATTGCAGGCGCTCGGTCTGGATCCGGCAAAACTGGAAATCGCCCTGGTACAGTTTGCTGTACTCTACCGCGATGGCAAAAAAGCGCCCATGTCCACCCGCTCCGGCGAGTTCGTCACGCTGCGGGAGTTACGTGAAGAGGTCGGCAAGGATGCCGCGCGGTTCTTTTATGTGATGCGTAAAAGCGATCAGCATTTGGATTTCGATTTGGACTTGGCAAAGTCGCAAAGCAATGAGAACCCTGTGTATTACGTGCAGTATGCGCATGCGCGCGTGTGCAGCGTGCTGGCGCAATGGGATGGCGATGGCGGCGATCTGGTTGATGCTGGTACGGATGAGCTATCCAGCCCCGCCGAGCTGGCTTTGCTGCAAAAATTGATCGACTTTCCCGATACCGTGGAAATGGCGGCAAAGGAATTCTCCCCGCATCTGATCGCCTTCTACCTAAGAGAATTGGCTAGCGAATTCCATAGTTACTATAATTCAACACGCTTCCTGGTGCCCGAAATTCCCCTGCAGCACGCCCGGCTGGCATTGATCACCGCTATTCGCCAGGTACTGCATAATGGATTGACCTTACTCGGTGTCGGCGCACCTGATAAAATGTAATCGAATTAATGTAGAAGGATATCCATGAGCCGAGATTATAAAACCCGCAAGCCAGCAAAATCCTCGTCCGAAAAGGGCGGCTCCGCTTTTTTTGGCGGGTTTGTCGGTTACGCCTTAGGCATTGCGAGTGCAATTGGCATCTGGTTATATCTTAATTACGCCCCCAGTCCGTTTTTACCAACGGAAAAGGTAGCCGCTTCAACGGAGAAAACGCCTGCACAGCCGGCTGCAGAAAAAACCAAAACAGTGGAAAAAGCTGCACCGGAAGAGCCGGTAGCCGTAGCTGAAGAAAAGCCGCGGTTCGATTTTTACAAAATACTGCCGGGTATCGAAGAACCTGAAGTCGACCAGGAATTCAGACGCGCCGCTGAAAAGCCTGCACAACCGCCGGTCAGCGCAAAAGCACCGGAAAATAACAACAAGCCGGTTGAAATTGCGCCGCCACCCGTAGCGCCGCAGCCCGTTGCTCCGCCCCGCCCCGTTACAACTCCAGTCACTCCGCCGCCGCAAGTCGCCGCTATCCAGCCGCGCGCGCTCCCGGCCGAACCGAAACAGCCTCCCCCGCAGCAACAGCAGCCGCCGGTCACACCTCAACCGCAGGTCAAAACACCGGCTCCCGCGAAAGAGAAAATTTTTCTCCAGGCTGGATCGTTCAGAAAAAATGATGAAGCGGAAAATATGAAAGCCAGGCTCGCGTTGCTCGGGGTATTCGCATCGGTGCAGGCGATCGATCTGGCCGAGAAAGGAACCTGGTACCGTGTCCGTATCGGGCCGTTCAACAACAAAACGGATAGCGATCAAACCAGTGCCTCATTGCGGGAAAATGGCATAGAAACGCAGTTCGTCAAGATACAATAACACTTCAGCGCAGCATTTCACTGACGTCTGCCCTGAAGGTGCATCACTCATCGCAACCCGTTAAATACTTTTTAAGGAGTCAGCATGAATCGTCAAGCCCTTGCAGTTTTCTTCTTAGTATTCAGTTTTGGTTTATTCAATCCGGCCGGTGCAAACGCTGAAATCGTCGAAGGCAAAGATTATACGGCGCTGACAAAGCCTCAACCGGTGGCGGGCGGCGATAAAATCGAGGTTCTGGAATTTTTCTGGTATGGCTGCCCGCATTGCTACAGCCTGCATCCGCACCTTAAAACCTGGCTTGCGAATATCCCCGGTGATGTCAGTTTTCAGTATGTACCGGCGATTCTTCGCCCTAATTGGGTACCGGCTGCAAAAATATTTTATGCCATCGAGGCGCTCGGAATAGCCGGTTCGCTGCACGATAAAATATATGACGCCATCCATCGTGACAAAATTGATCCGAATAACGAATCCGTTTTGTTCGATTGGGTTGAAAAACAAGGTATCGACCGGAAGAAATTTGAAAATACCTATCAGTCTTTCGCGGTGCAAAATCAGGTGTCGCGATCAACGCAAATGTCACGCCAGTACCAGCTCAGCGGTGTTCCGGCGCTGGTAATCAACGGCAAATATCTCACCAGCGGCAGAATGGGCAGCACGCCGCAAGATACCATCAGAACCTTGGATGCATTGCTGGAAAAAGTCCGCAAGGAAAAATAAAAACATGCCGGATTCATCCGCCGGATGAAATGTCCACGGCAATAATCTTCATCATTGATTATTGATAAAGGCTGTTTCAGGAATATGGAAACAGCCTTCCGCCGAATCATAGGAGATTACCGGCAGCACCGGCTGCTATTCCGGCAGACATACGCCGGTAAGTACATGAAAACGCCGCAGTGGCGCCACCAGATTCATCATTTCCCCGCCGCAACAGCAATCAGCCGGATCACAATCGGAAGTTGGCAAGTTTTTGTATTAATACTCCTGCCAATCGACTCTTTCATTCAGCAAAAGAATCGCAGCAGATTCATTTCAAGAAATACGGCATTCTTTAAGGAATGCGTTGATTAATTGGACGAACGAGATGCAGCACGAGGCGCACGGAACACAGCAACCGAGGTATATCAGCAAGATAGGCGAGAGAGCGAGTACCGCGCAACAAAGTGATTCGCTCGTGTAGCCAATTAATCAGCGTTTCCTTAACCTTGTTATCAACTAACCTTTAGTTCAGTTGTGCCGCTAATAAAAAACATTATATGTGTTGATATTGGATTTTAATCATCCAATGGCTATTTTTCTTGAAAACAATCTAAGATGAGATCAATTCACTCACCCTCTACACCGGAAAACGCACTCAGCCCTCCGGATTTTGCGACACCGAGAAATTGCAGCGCCAAAACGATCAAAGACCGTTTGATCGAAACGGCTGCCAACGATCCGGATCTCCCCGCTCTCGGCAGCTCCGTAGCACGCATCGTCCAGTTATCTTCGTCCGACGATCAATCCATCCAGCATTTGGCATACTGCGTATTATCCGATGTTTCATTGACACAAAAAATTCTGCGCTTGTCCAACTCCGTTGCTTTTAAGACCGCCGCATCCAGCAAAGCCAATGCCAATATCACCAAAGCTATCTTCCTGCTGGGCTTTAACTCCGTCAAAACCTGCGCACTTGCCATGCTGCTGGTGGATGGCATGTCCGGAAAACACGCCGAGCTGGTACGCACCGAGCTAATTCATGCGCTCGCAGCCAGTATGATCAGCCGCGAACTCACTAAAATCAGCAATTTTATCGATGCGGAAGAAGCTGCCATCACAGCTTTATTCAAGAATCTTGGACGCTTATTGCTGGCAGCCTACGACCATGATCTTTACCAAGAATTGATAACGCTGATTAAGCAAGGCACACATACGCCGGTGCAGGCATCCATGCAAGTGTTGGGCTTCAACCTCGATACTTTAACCGAAGCCGTATTGGAAAAATGGAGCATACCGGGCAGTATCATTCAAGGACTCAAGAGCCGGCCTTTTGGAAATTTAGGTGTTGCGAGAAGCAAGCAGGAATGGATGCAGCAAGTAGCCGAATTCAGCGAGAAGGCTGCAGCGATGATCGTCGAGACTGACACATCGGAAGAACCGGAGCTTAAAAACAAATTACTCACGCGCTTCGGAAAAGCGCTTAATCTGGATAAATCCTTATTGGATCAGCTGCTTATGGACGCCAAACTGGAAACGCGTTCCCTGTTGATCAATGCAAACTTGCTGGATACCGATAGAAACCAAAAATTAAACGCAGATTCGGCGCATACGGAATTTACCATCCCCGTTGATGAAAACTTATTGGATGAAATGATTATTGATGCCGATGCAATTGAAGATACGCAGGAAATTCAGCGCCACCCCAGCGGCAAACCGTTTAATGCGCCGGCATTGCTACTGGCCGGTGTACAGGATGTTAGCGAAATCATGGCACCCGGTCATTATAAATTGGATAGTCTGATCATGCTGATCCTGGAAACTTATTATAATAGTCTGGGTTTTCGTTTCATTACACTCTTTCTTAAAGATTCCAAAATGAATCAATACTGCGCGCGGGGTTCCCTGGGAGAAAACAGCAGGGAATACCAAAAAATCCTGAGCTTCCCAATCACATCAGCCACCGATGTCTTCAATTTCGCGTTAAGAAGAAATGTGGATCTGCTGATTTCCGACGCCAGCGCGCCTAAAATCCGCAAACTGATACCGCAATGGTATAACGATCTGTTTCCGGACGTCCGCAGCTTCATGGTGCTCCCCCTTATCACCAACGATAAGCCCATCGGGTTATTCTATGCCGACCGTAAATCGGCTGCGCCGGAAGGAATAACTCCGGAAGAAATCCGTTTGATCAGGACGTTAAAAGGCCAAGCATTGACAGCTTTCAATTCAAGATAAAATAATGACTTCTCAAATATGACGGATACCAAATAATGCAAACGGCAGGTTGCTTATTTATCATCAGCGCACCATCCGGGGCGGGAAAAACCAGTCTGGTTAGGGCATTATTGCAATCGGATTTAAATCTCAGCTTGTCGATTTCACACACAACCCGCCCGCCGCGCACCGGAGAAATCAACGGCTGTGATTATCATTTTGTCGCTGTAGAAACGTTTAAACAAATGCTTCTCAAAGGCGAATTCATAGAAAGCGCCGAAGTCTACGGCAATTTCTACGGTACCTCGCAGCAATGGATCAATCAAGCCATTGCATCCGGGCAGGATATTCTGCTGGAAATCGACTGTCAGGGCGCACGGCAAATACAACAGATTTTTCCGCAAGCGGTCAGTGTTTTTATTCTTCCGCCATCCGCCGATACACTGGCAGCGCGCTTAAAATCACGCGCACAGGATGACGCCGGCGTTATTCAGAAGAGGCTTGCAGCGGCACGGGAAGAGATCAGCCATATTGCAGAGTTCGATTATATTATTATCAACAATCAACTTGATGAGGCGCTTAGTGATTTAATTTGCGTCATTAAAGCCGAACGCCTGAAGAAAGAACGTCAAATCGCGAAACATCGTAAGCTTATCAACGAACTGTCATGAGCGATTTACGCACGATAGACATCATTTTTGCATCATTTTATTGTAAAATCGGCCCATAACTTATTACCGGAATTTATACCATGGCACGAATTACTGTTGATGACTGTTTAAAAGCAATACCGAACCGATTTGATATGACATTAGCCGCAACAACACGCGCCAGACAGCTGGCCATCGGATCCGCTCCTTTGGTGGAAGCCGGACGCGACAAGGCAACCGTCATCGCACTGCGTGAAATAGCACAAGGCAAAATAGGTCTGGATATACTCAATCCCAAGAACATGTGATGCAACATGTTCCAAAGCCAACCCGATTGCCGATCGGGGTCAGTACAGAGGAAATTCTGAGAAAATCACAAGCAACACTCAGATAAGACCGAATTAGTAATTAGGCGGAAAAGTACAGTTCGCCAATCTTTTGCACCGGATTGCAACGCGCTGAAGGCCGCGCGCCATAGCTTTTCCGAGCTCCCTTAAAGAACATGCGCTGAATCCGGTTTGACCGGCGCTCACCAGATTGATCAAACGCCATGCCCGAAACAGAACTTCTTTTCTCAGAAACATCGCAATACCTCAAGCCGGAAGATATCGCGCAACTGAGGATTGCTTATTCTTTCGGCCAGGGAGCGCATTCCGGGCAATTCCGCAAATCCGGCGAGCCCTATATTTCCCATCCGGTTGCCGTTGCCAGAATTCTCAGCAAACTCCATCTGGATGCACCGACATTGATGGCCGCCTTATTACACGATGTCGTCGAAGACACGGATATTTCCAAAGCGGAAATCAGCGAGCGGTTCGGCGAACCGGTGGCGGAATTGGTCGACGGCGTTTCCAAGCTGACCAAAATCGAATTCCAGACACAAGAAGAAGCGCAAGCCGAAAACTTTCGCAAAATGCTATTGGCGATGGCGCGCGATGTGCGGGTTATCCTCATCAAACTGGCGGACCGGTTGCATAACATGCAGACGCTCGAAGCCATGCTGCCGGCAAAACAGCGCCGCATCGCTCGCGAAACCCTGGAAATTTATGCTCCGATCGCCCACCGGCTGGGACTCAATAATATTTACCAGGAACTGCAAGAACTGGGTTTCCGCTATTTCTACCCGCTGCGCTACCGCGTTCTGCAAAAAGCCACTAAGGCCGCGCGCGGCAACCGGCGTGAAGTCGTGGGAAAGATTCTCGAAGCCATCAACCTGAAATTAAAAGAAGCCGGACTGGATGCGGATGTAACCGGACGGGAAAAACATTTGTACAGCATTTACACGAAAATGGTGGAAAAGCACCTGTCATTTTCCGAAGTGCTGGATATTTACGGCTTCCGCGTAATTGTCAAAGATATACCTTCGTGTTATGTCGCACTGGGTATGTTGCACAGTCTATACAAGCCGATTCCCGGTAAATTCAAGGACTACATAGCAATCCCAAAAACCAACGGTTATCAGTCGCTGCACAGTACGTTACTGGGTCCGTTCGGTATACCGATTGAAATACAAATCCGCACGGCGGAAATGCACCGCATCGCCGAGAATGGCGTGGCCTCGCACTGGCTCTATAAAAGCTCGGATGGCGACTTCGATGAGCTACACCTAAAAACCAGCCAGTGGCTGCAAAGCTTGCTGGACACGCTGAGCGGCTCGACCGATTCACTGGAGTTCCTGGAGCATCTTAAAATCGACTTATTCCCCGGCGATGTCTTCGTTTTCACACCGCAAGGAAAAATTCTCACCCTGCCGAGAGGCTCAACCGCCGTCGATTTTGCTTATGCAGTTCATTCCGATGTCGGTAATTGCTGCGTCGCGGCAAAAATCAACAGTGAGAATGCGCC
>JAFEEV010000082.1 GCA_018240935.1 Pseudomonadota bacterium | reverse complement strand
TTTCAAAAGCTCGTGAAAATGCAGCATTACGCTCTACCCACTCGTTTGCTGGATATTACTGGCAATCCTTTAATAGCTCTTCTTTTTGCATGCAAGGATGAAAAATATAAAGACGACGAAACGGGCAAAGAAAAATCTGCAGACGGCGAGGTAATTATCTTTCGGCTACCAAAGAAAGAAATCAAATACTTTGATAGCGACACGGTGAGCGTAATTTCTAATGTCAGTAAGCAGCCTTTTGAGTTCAAATTCGTTGTAAAGCCAGGTGAAACTCCAGAACAATTTTCAGAGCAAAGGTCGATCAAATTGTTGATTCATGACATACGCCAGGAAAGGTCGTCATTTGAACCAAAGATCAAGTCAGAACATCTCCGATCAGTAATCTGTGTCAAACCTTTACTAAATAACCCGAGAATCATTAGCCAGGATGGTGCATTTTTCTTGTTTGGCATCAATGACAGAAAGTCAGAATCTTCGCGAATTCCGGTTTCGTGCATTTATAAGCCAAAGGATCTTAGATTGGTTGTAAAAGCCGGAGAAAAAAAGAAAATGCGAGAGCAACTAGAAGCGTTGGGAATTAGTGGTGGAAAGATTTACCCTGAAATTGATTCAGTAGCCTCATATGTCAAGAGTTCATTTGAAGCAAAAGCTAACGCTAACGCTTAATTTCCGGTATTGGATTCCTGACTCTGTAACTTGTTTTATACAATTTACAACTCCAGCATTAATTTGAATTGTTTATGGCGGTGTAGCGGTTTGTTAGCGTGATCACAAATACCCTACCGGTATAGCATCCACATTATCCGATATAGGTATCAGAGTATTTGCAAAGCAGATCACTCCGCCATGCCCGATCGGAGTGTCGAGGTTTTCGAGCATGCTGAATCCTCTAAATTTCATATTGTGAAGAGCAGCCGATTTTTTGATCTCGATGGGGTAAAGCGTTCCGTTTTCTTCAATGAGCAGATCGATTTCCCGCTTTTCTTTATCGCGGTAAAAATAAATCCGCGGGATGCGGCCATGATGCAGATAGGATTTGATGATTTCCGCGATGACCCAAGTTTCCAATATCGCGCCTGACATTGCGCCGCGTTCCAGAACATCGGCATTCAACCAGCCAGTCAAATAGGCGCAAAGACCGGTATCCATGAAATACAGCTTGGGTGTTTTGACCAGCCGCTTGGTGCGGTTGTTAAAATAGGGCTGGAGCTGGTAGATAATGCCGGAGGCGTGTAGGACATTCAGCCACGTTTTAACCGTCACTTCGCTGACGCCGGTATCCCTTGCCATATCCGCGTAGTTGATGAGCTGGCCTGTGCGCGCGGCGGCAATTTGCATGAATTTGTGAAAAGCGGCTGTGTCGTTGATATTCAGATACTCCCGTACATCGCGCTGGATGTAGGTGGAAACATAGGAACTGTAGAATTGTTCCCAGTGTTGATCGTTGCGTTGCGCCACCATGTCCGGGTACGAGCCGCGCCATATTTTGTGATAGGCTTCCGGCACGGTTAGCGGTTTTGCGGTTTTCTGACGGGATTTGAGTAATACCAGATCGGGCAGAAATGGCGGATCGTCGCTACGGCCTTGTTCTTCCGCTAATGAAATACCTTGCAGTTGCAGCAGCGCGACGCGTCCCGCCAGCGATTCCGAGACATTCTTCATCATGTCGAATTGTTGCGATCCGGTGAGCCAAAACAGTCCATTTTGTTTGGTTTTATCAACCGTCATTTTGATGTAAGGGAATAGGTTCGGCGCGTACTGCACTTCATCAATCAGCACTGGAAGATTCAGTCTGTCGATGATGCTTGCCGGATCTTGCTGAGCAGCCATGCGCAAGGAGAGGTCATCCAGCGTGATATACGTGCGCGATGGTTCGCGGATATCTTGTAATAGCGTGGTTTTGCCAACCTGGCGCGGCCCGGTCAGTAAAATGACTTTAAAACGAGCGCTCGCTTGCAGAATCGATTTCCCGAGGGTGCGTGTGATATTTTTATCCATATTCCGGCTAATCCAAAGTTAGACTTCAGAATAGTCGGGGAAGGGTCTGGTGTCAATTCGAGTGATGGGTAGTGAATTATCTTAATTTGCTGAAATGACGGCGCTTCGCTTATTTATATTTACCCTACAATTAATTCATTCAAATCTCATCGCACCGCCACAACTGCGCCGCCCCTCTTACGCCGGAACTGTCGCCGTGGACGTTTTTCAAAATCGGTGTGATGAATTGGTCGTTGAACACGTAATGCGCGACTCGTTCGCGGCCTTCGCTGTAAAGCCGCTCGATATTGGAAAGCCCGCCGCCCAGCACGATGGCGTCGGGGTCGAGGATGTTGATGACCATCGCCAAGGCGCGGCCAAAGCGGTCGAAGAAGCGTTGCATGGCGGCTTCCGCCAAGGCATCGCCTTGCGCCGCCAGCGCCACGATGTCGTTGGCTTTGCGAGCGTGATTGCCGCCGTGGCGGTGATAATCGGCGGCCAAGCCGGGACCGGAGATCAGCGTTTCGACGCAGCCTTTTTGGCCGCAGTAGCAATCCGGGCCGTTCCGTTCCAGGATGTTGTGACCCCATTCGCCGCCGATGTGCTGGCGGCCTGAGTGCAATTGTCCGTTGAACACGATGCCGCCGCCCACGCCGGTGCCCATGATGACGCCGAATACCACGCCGTAACCTTTTCCCGCGCCATCCAGCGCTTCGCTCAGGGCAAAGCAATTGGCGTCGTTGGCGATGCGCAGCGGCCGGTTCAGCAATCCCTGCAAATCTTCGAACAGCGGTTGTCCGTTCAGACAGACGGTATTGGAATTCTTCATCCTGCCGCTGACCGCCGAGATCGCACCCGGCGTACCGATGCCGACCGGGCATTGCTGGCCCGTTTCCGCTTCCAATTGCCGGGTGAGCTGCACGATGCTGTGCAAAATCGCCCAATAGCCCGCCGCTTGCGGCGTATCCACCCGCTTTCTGACTAACTCCCGGCCACCGGCATCCAGAACCACGCCTTCAATTTTGGTGCCGCCGAGATCGATGCCGATGTGCATGTGCGAATCTCTCAAATGGTTATGCCGCATTGCGCGCGCCGCGCAGAAATACCAGCGCGCCGTGATCGGAAGCGATCGGGCGGGACTCCGAACCCGCCGGTGCGAGTTGCCAGTCGCCGCTGCGCAGCAGCGTGTCGCCGAAGAACGCGTCACCTTCGAGCAACAAACATTCTTCATCGTGCGCAAGCAGCGCTTGCTGCGATGACCAACTGGCTTCGGCGGCGATGCGCAGCAACGACGAACGGGTCTGGCCGTCGTCGTACAGTGGTTTGCTGGAGACACCGGGTGCCAGATCCGACCACTCGCCTTCGTTGGCGCGGATGGTGATCAACTCGCGGCCTTCACCGGGCAGGAACGCAGTGAGCAAATCGCGTGCGGCTTGCGCAGTGTGGCCCACCGGTATGCCGCGCAGGTACAGCAGCGCGCCGCTTTCCGATGAGATTTTGCCGTGCCGGCTGCCGGCGCGCGCCATGTGATAATCGCCGCTGCTGACTTTAAGAGCGCCGAGGCTGGCGGAGCCGCGCAGCACGATGCATTCTTCGTCTTCGTGGTGGCGGTGCATCGGCAGACTGGCGCCGGGTTCGATGTCGAGCAGGAAAACGCGGTTATTTTGATCGAGGAGCTTGGCGCGCACGCCGGGAAGAATCTTGCGCCACCGGCCTTGATCGCTGCGCACCGTGATGCGTGCGGATTCCGCAGCGGCGCTGGCATGGATGCGCTGAAAAAGCCGCGCACGGATCTTTGCACGCTGTTGATCGCTCGGTTGCGCCGGTTCCAATCCTGCCAGCAGAGCCGCTTCGGCTTTCTCGGCGTGCTGTGGATTGTCCGGGTCTAATGAGTAGCGTTTCTTCATCGTTCAAAGCCTTTGAGTAAATCGTGCTCGAGCACATCGTGCAACTGCTTGAGCGCGCGGCGGATATGCGATTTGACCGTGCCCAGCGCCATATCGCTGAAAACGGCGATCTCTTCGTGCGTCAAGCCGCGGAAGAAAGCCAGGGCGACTAATTGGCGCTGCACCGGTTCGAGCTGTTGCAGCGCCTGATTCAATTTGGCGTTATTTTGCGTTGCCGCCAGCAAGTCTTGCGGATCGCCTTCATGTGAAGGTTCATGGGCTAATAGAAGCTCCGGCTCCTCGCAAAGTTCAGCGTCATCTTCCTTGCGCAAGTAATCCAACGCCCGGCTGCGCGCGATCGTCAGCAGCCAGGCGATGACGTTGCCGCGTTGCGCATCGAAGCGCGGCGCTTCGCGCCACACCTGCCAATACACATCTTCGCTCACTTCCTCCGCTGCCTGCGCATTGCGCGTAATGCGCAGCGCGATGCCATAAACGCGCGACAGCGTGGCTTCGTACAGATTCGCCAGCGCCTGTTCGTCGTGCGCCGCAATTGCAGTGACCCAAGCCTGCAACCGCGCATCTGCGGCGCTGCTTTCGCCCATGTTTGTGCTGCTCGTCGTCACGCCCGGTTAAGTCCTTCGCAGTACGTTGGTCTTTTTTCTGTACTGAAATATATCATCAGATGCGCTCAGGCACACAGTTCCTGTCGCCAACGATAAAAAATCATCACACCAGAAACTGCTGATAATAAGGTGTGGTAAAGCGCTGACGCGCGAGTTTGCGGGGAATGCGCACATCTCCCGGTTGCAGCCATTGCGTTTGGATCGGCGAAGGATTTCCGCCCAGCGTATCGATGGCCAGCCGGTTGTATTCGCGCGCGAATTGCTGCCACAGCGGCTCGTTCGGGTTGCAATAAATCGGGTCGAACGAGCACGAAATTCCCGCTCCGCCGGAATAAATGCCGTAAGGTTTCAGCTTCCGTTCCGGGCGCTGCACGAAATACGTTGCCCACCCCGTTGGCGCGAAGCCGGTTTTTTGTTCGAATGCTTTCGTGAAACGGTAAGACTCGGCGATGACTTGTTCCAGCCTGCCGATATCATGCTCGTAATATTGGAAATCGAGGCGATGTTCGGTTTCGGCGGGACGCCAATACTCATTGACAAAATCGTGGCGTGCAAACACGATGCCTTGCGGTTGCGGCAGGCTGCCGCCGTCGAAACCGCGCTGAATCGCCAACCGTTTCGCGCTGCGGTACTGCTCGCATTCGGGTTGCGAACTCTGCGGTGTGACCGCACCGCTGCCAGCCCGGTAACGTTGTTCGGCAAAACAGGCCAGCTGATGCAGCACCACAACCGCCAGCAAGGCATCGCATTGTTCGCGTAAATTTAACAAGCCACCGGTTAACGCCTGCGGACTG
>JAFEEV010000081.1 GCA_018240935.1 Pseudomonadota bacterium | reverse complement strand
GGTATGAGAACGATGTTGATGCGTTGTCGAACTTCAATATCGTAAATTTCCGCTCGCTTCTCATTCAGAAGATAAGTCGCCACATCCATCGGAAGCTGAACATGCAGTGCGTTGGTATTTTCTTTCATGGCTTCTTCCTGGATGATCCTGAGCACATGCAGCGCCGAAGAATCGGTTCCGCGGATAAAGCCGGTGCCTTGACAGCGCGTGCAAGGAATATAGTTGCTCTCACCCAGGGAAGGCCGCAGGCGCTGCCGCGATAATTCCAGCAAACCGAAACGCGAAATTTTTCCGACTTGGATACGTGCGCGGTCTTGCCGCAATGCTTCGTGCAATCGGGCTTCGACTTCACGTTGATTGCGTTGCACATCCATATCGATAAAGTCGATGACGATCAAGCCGCCCAAATCCCGCAGGCGCAATTGCCGCGCAATTTCATCAGCTGCTTCCAGGTTGGTGCTCAGCGCGGTATGTTCGATATCCAGTCCGCGGATAGCGCGCGCCGAATTGACGTCGACGGATACCAGTGCTTCCGTGTGATCGATCACGATGGCGCCGCCGGAAGGCAGCGTCACTTGCCGGGAATAAGCGGTTTCGATCTGATGTTCAATTTGAAAACGTGAAAAAAGCGGCACATCGTCGTGGTAAAACTTCAGGCGGTCGACATTCGCGGGCATAACATGCGCCATGAACTGACTGGCTTGCTCATAGATGTCGCGGCTGTCGATCAGAATTTCTCCAATTTCTTGGCTAAAGTAATCGCGGATCGCGCGAATGACCAGGCTGCTTTCCTGATAAATCAGAAAAACGCCATCCTGATTATTGGCCGCTTCTTCGATCGCATACCACAGTTGCGTCAGGTAATTCAAATCCCATTGCAGTTCTTCCGTGCTGCGCCCGATACCGGCAGTTCTGGCAATGATACTCATCCCATCGGGTACTTCCAGTTGCGCGATGACTTCGCGCAAGTCGTTGCGTTCTTCACCGGTTATACGGCGTGATACACCGCCGCTGTTGGGGTTGTTCGGTATCAAAACCAAATAGCGGCCGGCCAGCGAGATATAGGTCGTCAGCGCAGCGCCCTTGGTGCCGCGTTCGTCCTTATCAACTTGGACAATGAGTTCTTGTCCTTCTTGCAGCAAGTCCTGGATACGGCCGTTAGCGGCGCCATTTTCAGCAAAACAGGAGGGAGCAATTTCCTTGAAGGGTAAAAAACCGTGCCGTTCACAGCCATAATCCACAAACGCAGCTTCCAAACTGGGTTCTATTCGTGTGATGACGGCTTTATAGATATTGCTTTTACGTTGTTCCTTACTGATTGATTCTATGTCGAGATCGATCAATGTTTGACCGTTGACAATGGCAACCCGCAATTCTTCCGGTTGGGTTGCGTTAAATAACATTCGTTTCATTTACAAGCCTTACGTGTTCTATTTATGAATACACTATCGGAAATTTCTCCGGCTAGATTTTTGGGGTATACGTAGTTGTAATGACGAGGTTTGGGTTTAATAATTCTATTGTGATTTCTATTTGTCAATTCTATTTTAAATTTATTTTTTTTCTTATTACAATAAGTTAGTAAGTTTATGGATAATGCTTTTTCATCTGTGATTAAATAAAACCTCATCAAGTGGCGTCATGATGGCTTTATTGTCCCTGGTAAGGTAACAGATTTTACATAAAGTTCCAAACGGAACTTTGTTTTATGTCAATTGCTATGGATGCCGTTCGGAAGAAATAATCGTTTACCGCGGCTAAATTTTACAGCAACGATTTTAAAAAGAAATAAGCAAAACCTTTATAATTTGCCAAGAAGCTATGTTTCTTCTTGGAAATAATCCGAACGATCAGAAGTATCTCAATGAATACACAATCCGTTGCACCCGTTACCAAAGAATGCGTTGGAGAAGAAGAAAGCGATCAACGGATTGACAATTTTTTATTCAGGCGATTCCGAAATGTACCCAAAAGCCATTTGTATCAGTTACTGAGAAGCGGGCAAGTGCGGGTCAATGGCAAACGCGCCACTGCCAGTTATCGTTTGCAAACAGGCGATATGATCCGGATTCCGCCGGTTAAAGTGACGGAAAAAAACGCTTCCAGGCAAATTACGAATATTCCCGGCAATTTTTTTGCGTTTACTGTTTTATATGAAGATGATGCCATGCTGGTGATCGATAAGCCCGGCGGTATGGCGGTGCATGGCGGCAGCGGCATCAGTTTCGGCGTCATCGAACAACTACGGGCGCAGAACCCGGGCTGGAAGTTTCTCGAATTAGTGCATCGCCTGGACAGAGAAACATCCGGTGTGCTGCTGCTGGCGAAAAAACGCAGCGCCTTGGTCGAGTTGCACCGGCAGATTCGTGCAGGGTTGATGGAAAAGCATTATCTGACCATGGTGAAGGGAAAATGGCGGAATGCCAAGCAACATGTCAAGCTGGCGCTCGATAAATATGTCACGGCAGCCGGTGAACGCCGCGTGATGGTTGCCGCCGGTTCGAGTAAAGACAGTAAATCAATGCAATCGCACACGATATTTTCACTGCAAAAATCCTGGCAAAATTTCAGTTTACTGGATGCGGAAATCAAAACCGGCCGCACGCATCAGATTCGCGTTCATCTTGCACATCTGGGATTTCCCATTATCGGCGACGACAAATATGGCGATTTCGAGGTTAACAAGCGACTGGCGCGAAGCGGCGTGCAAAATAAACTAGGGCGGATGTTTTTACATGCACATACGGTGGGAATTACCCATCCGCTTTCAGGTATCCGCATGCACTTGCAAGCGCCCCTGCCTGCTGACTTACAACGATTTATCGATAGCTTGGAAGATATGTGATTCCGTCGCTCGACCGGCATGATTCTTAGGAAAGCTCTGAAAAACTACTGCGCTCGGTCATGCTGTGTTGAAATCAGACTCAAAATGCTCATTTACATCTTGTAAACTGCGCTTTTTCATCTGATTTCGCCTTGCCTGACCGTCGCTCGCTACCTTTTTCAGAGCTTCCTTAGGGAAACGCTGATTAATTCGTCGGACGAGATGAT
>JAFEEV010000080.1 GCA_018240935.1 Pseudomonadota bacterium | reverse complement strand
GAGCTCGCGCATCAAAGAAATTCTCGTGTACGAAGGGCCGGTTACCGAAGCCTTTGCACCGCAATCGGTTACGCTGACCATTGAAGATCATCTGGATATTTCCCGCGGCGATATGCTGGTGAAGGCGGATGATAGCCCGCAGGTTACCAAAACGTTTGACGCGATGTTGTGCTGGCTTTCCGAGCAGCCGCTTGATCTGAACCGGAAATACCTGATTAAACAGACCACGCGCGTTGTTAAAGCCGCCATCGGCCGGATCGATTATCGTGTTGATGTCAATACATTGAGCGAGGAAGCTGCAAGTGCGTTAAAAATGAACGATATCGCACGCGTCGGGCTGAAAGTGCAACAACCGCTGATTTGCGACAACTATGCGCGCAACCGGGCCACCGGCTGTTTTATCGTCATTGATGAAAGCACTAACAATACCGTAGCTGCCGGAATGATTTTGCCTGCCGGGGAGGCAGCATGAATCAGTGAAGATGGGAAAGCTGCTTGGGCCTGATTAGGGAAGCTCTGAAAAAGGTGGCGAGCGACGGTGAGGCAAGGCGAAATCAGATTAAAAAGCGCAGTTTACAAGATGTAAATGAGCATTTTGAGTCTGATTTCAACACAGCATGATCGAGCGCAGCCGTTTTTCAGAGCTTCCCTAGAAAGTAAGATTGGGGTTTGTATTTAATATTGCCGTGCGTATACTTCGGGGGTTTCCGGTAAACGCGGTGCGGATGCATTGAGTTTCCTTGCATCCTGTCAAGGATGCGATTAAATTCGCGGATACGGGTAAAATACCGGCCATTATGTATCCGGCAAAGACGTGTCAAAAATATTAAATCAGGCTGACAGTATGAATCTAATAAAAGAACAAGATAGAAAGCTGAAAGGATTTACTGTGCTGGTGGTGGAAGATAATGAATTGAACCAGCAAGTTGCCAAAGGTTTGCTGGAATACAATGGCGCTACTGTGGCTCTTGCCAATCACGGCGAGGAAGCATTGGATATGTTGAGCCGGTCATCATTCGATTGCGTATTAATGGACATTCAAATGCCGGTTATGGATGGCTTGGAGGCAACGCGATTGATTCGCGCCAATCCGCAGCGGTCGGATGCGCTGATTATTGCAGTGACTGCCAATGCCGATCAGCACCACAAAGATTTATGCCGGGATGCGGGCATGAATGATTTTTTGGCGAAGCCTATCGATCCGGAACAGTTGGTCAGTACGCTCTTAAAATGGCTGGCGCCGGGATCCGGTGCGGCAGACGCGGCGGCCAGCACAGAAAAATAGCATAATCGATCAACGGGGTTTGATTCAGCGTTAGCCTATTCTGGATGAATAAAGAAAAGCCGATACGTGTGCTGGTGATCGATGACGACAAGTTCATGCTTGAATTTGTCAGCCATTTATTAAGAGAGCTCGGTGTCAGCGAAGTGCTGGTTGCCGAAGACGGTAAGGCTGGTTTGTTTGTTCTGTCTGCGCAGGTTGCCGCGATCGATTTGCTGATTTGCGACATCGAGATGCCGGGTATGGACGGCGTCGAGTTTCTGCGCAACATTGCGGATCAATACTATAGCGGCAGAATCGTGCTGTTTTCCGGCGTCGATCCTGACTTGCTCAAAGCAACGGAGCGCTTGGCCACAGCACGCGGGCTTAATGTCATCGGCACGCTGGTGAAACCGGTAACGATCGATTCGCTGGCAACGATTCTGAAGCACTTGGCGGACCCGGTTCCACGGCTTGTGGATGCTGAGCGGATGCGGCAAATCTTTGCTGTGGAAGAAATCAAGCAGGCCTTGATTGCTGACCAAATTGATTTGTTTTACCAGCCCAAAGTTGCAGTTTCCAGCGGCCGTGTAACCAGTGTCGAATGCCTGGCGCGCTGGCGTCATGCGCAATATGGCTATGTTTCTCCGGATAATTTCATACCGGTCATCGAGCAAAGCGGATTGATCAATGATTTCACCCGCACCGTGTTAAGGAAATCCGCGCAGCAACTGGATTTATGGCTGCAACAGGGGTTCGATTTAAAAGTTTCCGTTAACGTTTCGATGGAAAATCTGGACCGGTTTAATTTACCGGAGATTTATGAAGCGGCGGTGCGCGAGTGTAATGTGCCGATTGACCGGGTTACGCTGGAAATTACCGAAAGCAAGCTGGGAAAGGATTTTGCGCAGACTCTCGATATTCTGACACGAATACGGCTGAAAGGATTTGGACTGGCTATTGATGATTTCGGCACCGGTTATTCGTCGATGGAGACGCTGAAGCATATGCCCTTTACCGAACTCAAGGTCGACCGGATCTTCGCGCATGGTGCGGCGGAAGATCCGGCCGCCCGGGCGATCCTGGAGTCGAGCATCAAATTGGGCAAGGTTTTTGGCTTGAATGTAGTGGTGGAAGGCGTCGAGATGGAAGCGGATTATGCATTGGCGGTAGATCTCGGGTGTGATGAAATTCAAGGATTTTTGATTGCAAAACCGATGCCGGCCAGCGAATTCATCGGCTGGTTATCGGATTATGAGAAAACAAATAACCGGCGTTTGCAATGATGCATATGAGGCTGAAGTGCCATCAGCAAGCTCAAGATATTTATTTTTAGATGAAATGAAACAATAAGAGATTGAATTATTGAGATTATGGAAAAAAAGGATGCGACGTTGCACACGCAACAAGAAACAATGACAGCTTCAGCAAATTTTAACTTCAACTTCACGATCGCCGATTTTTATCGCCGTAGCGGCTTGGTTAAATTGGACCAGGTATTTTTGGATTTCCTTCGTACCGGAGATGAAGCGTTATATAAAAAACTCGAACTGGCGCGCGCGCATCCTGATGATCTCCCGCCCAAGGACGAATCCGCGCTATTGATCGAGATTGCACCTTGGCTGGAAGATTTCATCGCCCGGTTATTCAATATCGAAACCGAAGTACAGCAATTGGCCGCAAAGCATCACGAACTGGCGCCGCTTTATTTTTGTAAACGGCAATTCGTGCAACGCCGCGCCAAAGGGAAGGTGAGCGACGAAGAATTGGCAACCATCGATGGTTTTGCGTTGGAAAAAGAGCTGGAAAAAGAATTCGGCGCGGCTTTTTCGGAGCTTGCTTTTGCGACTAGAGTCGCCCAGTGGATGGATGCGGAAGCTGAGAACGAAGCCCGTTTGACCAAGGCGCTGCACTATGCCGCCTGGGCTTTGCGCACACCGGCCGGTCAGCGGCACACGCAGCAGGGTATTCTGTTCAAGACGCCCGCCAAACTGGATTTCCAGCACTTGCTGTCATTGCACACGGACGAATCGGCGGGTTATCCGTTGCACAGTCTCGGGCACTTGCGTGAGCGCAACGGTTTTGCATTGACCGATGAAGGCACCAATCTGATGGGTGCGCTCGATGAAGCCAATTATTGCATTTGGTGTCACGAGCAAGGTAAGGATTCCTGCTCGAAAGGCTTTAAACAAAAACCCAAAACTCCGGACGAACCGGTAACCTTCAAAAAAAGCGAATTGGGTGCGTTGCTGGCGGGGTGTCCGCTGGAAGAACGCATTTCCGAGTTTCATAAACTGAAAGCGCATGGGGTTGCGGTAGGCAGTCTGGCGATGATCGTGCTGGATAACCCGATGTGCGCCGGTACCGGTCATCGTATCTGCAACGATTGCATGAAATCGTGCATTTATCAGAAGCAGGATCCGGTCGATATTCCGCAAGCCGAAACCCGGACATTGAAAGATGTGCTGGCGCTGCCGTGGGGTTTTGAAATTTATAGCCTGTTGACCCGCTGGAATCCGCTGAATCTGCGCCGTCCGGTACCGAAAGCGGCATCCGGACGCAAAGTTCTGGTGGTCGGCATGGGACCGGCCGGGTATACATTGGCGCATCATCTGATGAACGAAGGGCATACCGTGGCCGGTATCGACGGTCTCAAGATTGAGCCGCTGCCGGAGGATATTTCCGGGGTCGATGCGCGCGGCGAGCGTGTGCCGTTCAAGGCGATCCGCGCCGCCAGCTTTTTGGAAGAAAATCTGGACGAGCGCATGCCGGGCGGTTTTGGCGGTGTCGCCGAATATGGCATTACGGTGCGCTGGAATAAAAACTTTTTGAAGTTAATCCGCTTGCTGCTTGAACGCAGAGAAGAATTTGCCCTGTTCGGCGGTGTGCGTTTCGGCGGCACCTTAACTACTGACGACGCATTCGCGCTGGGATTCGATCACGTCGCACTGGCGGCGGGCGCCGGACGTCCCACGGTGCTCAACATGCCGAACGGCTTGGCGCGCGGCGTGCGTGCGGCATCGGATTTCCTGATGGGGCTGCAATTGACGGGCGCCGCGCAAGGCGATTCGATCGCCAACATGCAGCTGCGCTTGCCGGTGGTGGTGATTGGCGGCGGCTTGACCGCCATCGATACGGCCACCGAAGCACTGGCGTATTATCCGGTGCAAGTGGAAAAATTCCTGAAGCGCTATGAGATTCTCACGGCCGTGCAAAGCGAAGCCGCGATCCGGGCGATTTGGGACGAGGAAGAAAAAGCCATCGCGGATGAATTCCTGAATCACGCGCGCGCCATCCGCGCCGAGCGCCAGGCTGCGGAACAGGAAGGACGGGCGGCGAATATCATCGCTTTGCTGCAATCCTGGGGAGGGGCGACGATTGCGTATCGCAAACGCTTGATCGATAGCCCTTCTTATACCTTGAATCATGAAGAAGTTGAAAAAGCGCTGGAAGAAGGCATTTGGTTCGCCGAAGGCATGACGCCGGTGCGCGTCGATGTCGATGTTTGGGGACATACGCAATCGGTGCGATTTGCCGTGCAAAAACGCGATGAAGCCGGACAGTGGCACGATGCCGGCGAGGTGCAATTGGCGGCGCGCGCCTTGCTGGTGGCGGCCGGGACGCAGCCGAATACGGTACTGGCGCGCGAAGATGACAAAACCTACCAACTCGACGGCCGTTATTTCAATGCCTGCGACGAGGAAGGTAATCCGGTCAAACCTGCGTACGCCAATCCCAAGCCGGATTATCCTGCCGTTCTGCTGAGCCGCTACAAGGATGCACAAGACGGCCGTTTTATCAGTTTCTTCGGCGATTTGCACCCTTCGTTCTCGGGTAACGTGGTCAAGGCCATGTCCAGTGCGAAACAAGGTTATCCGGTAGTCAGTCGCGTGCTGGAGCGGATTAAACCGGCGTCCAGCGAATCTACGCAGCAATTTTTTACCGGACTAAACCGGCAATTGCGGCCGATTGTGCATAAAGTGGAGAGACTGGCGCCTAATATTATCGAAGTGGTCGTTCATGCGCCTATGGCGGCGGAGCATTTCCAGCCCGGCCAGTTTTACCGCTTCCAGAATTTTGCCACGCATGCTCCGATCAGCAACGATACCAGGTTGGCGATGGAAGGCCTGGCGCTGACCGGCGCATCGGTGGATCTGAAGCAAGGTTTGGTTTCGCTGATCGTGCTGGAGATGGGAGGCTCTTCCAATCTATGCGCTACGCTGAAACCGGGTGAACCGGTTATTCTGATGGGACCGACCGGCACACCGACTGAAATTCCATCCCATGAAACCGTGGTGCTGGTCGGCGGCGGTTTGGGTAATGCCGTGTTATTTTCCATCGGCGCCGCTGCCCGTGCAGCGGGATCCAAAGTGCTGTATTTCGCTGGTTACAAGAAACTGGTGGATCGTTATAAAGTGGCTGAAATTGAGGCGGCCGCCGATATTGTGGTGTGGTGCTGCGACGAAGCGCCCGGATTCACACCTACTCGTCCGCAAGACAAAAGTTTTGTTGGCAACATCGTACAAGCCATGGTGGCTTACGCCAGCGGTGAATTGGGTGAGCAGCCGGTTGCGCTGGCGGATGCCGGGCATATCATCGCCATCGGTTCCGATCGCATGATGGCGGCTGTCGGGGTGGCGCGCCATAATCAGTTGAAGCCGTATCTGAAAGCGGATCATTTTGCCATCGGCTCGATCAATTCGCCGATGCAGTGCATGATGAAAGAGATTTGCGCGCAATGCCTGCAACCGCACGAAAATCCGGAAACCGGCGAGATTACTTACGTATTTTCTTGCTACAATCAGGATCAGCCATTGGATCAAGTCGACTTCCCCGGATTGGCAATGCGTTTGCGCCAGAATACCGTGCAAGAGAAGCTGACCAGCCGCTGGATCGATCGTTGCTTGAAAATCGGAGTATGAAACGAAGTGATTGACGAAGTGAAAAACGGATCGGGGCCGGACGAATCGTTACCGGTCGATATTGCCGTCATGCGCCGGATGTTTCATGACAATCCCGTGCTGGTGCGTAAATTCGGCCTCAAATTCATTGAAGTGGCGACTGACACGCTCGTGGAAATGAAAGCGGCGCAAGCTGAGAAAGATTTATCAATGCTAGGCCGCTTAGGTCACAAATTGAAATCCTCTGCCAGAACGATCGGTGCTTCAGGTTTTGCTGATTTATGCGAAGCGCTTGAAAAAGCGAGTGTCGATAATGACTGGCCCGGTGCGGAATCTCAAATGGCCGAGATTCCTCTCTTGCTGGAACGGATTACACGACAACTGGAGAGCGAATTCAGTAAAATCAGCGAGTAAACTTCAAGGCGGGTTTGTTGTTTTGAGGATAGTTTACGAGTAAGCATTGCGTGACCGGAACGGATCTCATCCTTTCCGCCGCATGTAGATGTGCCGCATGTGTTGCCATTATCACTACAAAAGACTAGGCGAACCGCCTGAGAATCCGGCTGTATCAAGTTTTTCCTGATCCAATTAATGCATTGCAAGGAAATTGATTTATAATCCGCAATTCATTAAAAAATTAAGCACAATTTTAGTTTTTATTTGCCAGCAGGCTGGTAAGAAAAGGGAGATTATCAATGCATATAGGCATACCAGCAGAGATTCGCGGCGGAGAAACGCGTGTAGCAGCTACACCGGAGACCGTGAAAAAATATACTGCCAAGGGTGTTCATAAAGTTTCAGTGCAGTCTGGCGCCGGCGCCGGCGCCAGTATACCGGATTCAGCTTATCAAGAGGCCGGTGCGGCGATCGTCACAGATGCGGCTGAATTGTACGCGCAATCACAGATTGTCCTCAAAGTGCGCGGCCCGGAACCGGGCGAACTGGCCATGATGCGTAAAGATGCGGTATTGCTGGGACTATTGTCGCCGCATCATAAGGAAAGTGTCGATGCGCTGACGCAGCATGGGTTGACTGCATTTGCGATGGAAAAATTGCCGCGTATTTCGCGCGCGCAGAATATGGATGTTTTGTCGTCTCAGGCCAATATTGCAGGCTATAAAGCAGTGATTATGGCGGCTAATGTTTATCAAAAATTCTTTCCCATGCTGATGACCGCAGCGGGTACTGTCAAGGCCGCGCGGGTTTTGGTTCTGGGTGCCGGTGTTGCCGGTTTGCAGGCGATTGCGACAGCGAAAAGGCTGGGAGCCGTGGTGGAAGCTTTCGATGTGCGCCCGGCGGTGAAAGAACAAGTCGAAAGCTTGGGCGCTAAGTTTGTAGAAGTTCCGCTCAGTGACGAAGAAAAAGCCAAAGCGGAAACAGCGGGCGGTTATGCGACCGAAATGTCGGATGATTACAAACGCCGCCAAGGCGAATTGGTGCACGAACGCGCGATAGCGGCGGATATCATCATCACCACCGCGTTGATCCCCGGACGCCCGGCGCCTGTCCTGATTAAGGAAGAAACCGTTCAAGCGATGAAACCGGGTTCGGTGATCGTCGATATGGCGGTGGAAGCCGGCGGCAATTGCCCGTTATCGGAGTTGAATAAAACCGTCGTCAAACATGGCGTGCATCTGATCGGTATTGCCAATCTGCCCGGTTTGGTGGCAGCGGATGCCAGCACCTTATATGCGCGCAACCTGATGAATTTTCTGAATCTGATGCTTGATCCGGCAAGCGGTGAATTAAAAATAGATCGTACGGATGAGATCATTGCGGGAACATTATTGTGCGGCGGCGGAGAGATCGCCGCTAAGTCATAATTTAAAGGAGTAATCATGATTGGTGAAGTCGATCCGGTGATTGTCAATTTAACGGTCTTTGTGCTGGCGATTTTTGTCGGTTACCATGTGGTGTGGAATGTCACACCGGCGTTGCACACCCCGCTCATGTCGGTAACCAACGCCATTTCCGGTATTATCTTGGTTGGCGCCATGCTGGCGGCCGGTCCTGCGGAAACCGACTGGGGGGTCTGGCTGGGCGCCGCAGCGGTTACATTGGCTGCAATTAATGTATTCGGCGGGTTTCTGGTGAGTCAACGCATGCTGGAAATGTTCAAGAAAAAAGATAAAAAAGGAAATGCCTAAATGTCAGCAAATATGGTAGCACTTGCATATTTAGTCGCTTCGGTATTCTTCATACTGGCGCTGAAAGGTCTTAGCTCACCCGAGTCTGCGCGCCGCGGCAATCTGTTCGGCATGATCGGCATGGCGATTGCCGTTGCCACGACACTGACGCTGACTCAGAACTGGATTCTGATTTTAAGTTGCATCGCCGTAGGGGGGGTGATCGGCGCCATCGTTGCGCAACGCGTGCAGATGACCGCGATGCCGGAGCTGGTTGCATTCATGCACTCCTTGGTGGGTCTGGCGGCGGTTTTTATTGCGATTGCCGCAGTTAACAATCCGGTTTCATTCGGATTGCCCGAGGTATTGCCTGCAGGCAGTAAATTGGAGTTGTTCCTGGGTACGTTCATCGGCGCCATGACATGGTCGGGTTCCGTGATTGCATTCTTGAAGTTGTCGGGCCGTATGAGCGGCACGCCGATTGTATTCGCTGGCCAGCATGCGCTGAATTTAATTTTGGCGCTGGTGATGATCGGTTTCGGGTTATGGTTTTTCTTCAGCGAAGTTACCAACTGGAACGCGTTTATTGCCATGACGGCAATTGCTTTTGTATTGGGATTCCTAATCATTATTCCCATCGGCGGTGCGGATATGCCGGTGGTGATTTCCATGCTGAATTCTTATTCCGGATGGGCGGCTGCAGGTATCGGCTTTTCGTTAGGCAACCCGATGCTGATCATCGCCGGATCGCTGGTCGGCAGCTCCGGTGCGATCCTCTCGTACATCATGTGTAAGGCGATGAACCGTCCGTTCTTGTCCGTCATCTTGGGCGGGTTTGGCAGCGATGGTGGTACCGCCGCAGTGGACAGCGGTGTACAAAAAACCTACCGTAGCGGCAGTGCGGATGATGCGGCATTCCTGATGGGAAATGCCGACAGCGTGATTATCGTGCCGGGCTATGGCTTGGCGGTTGCCCGGGCGCAACATGCGGTTAAGGAACTGGCCGAAAAGTTGCATGAAAAAGGAGTCAACGTGCGCTTTGCCATCCATCCTGTCGCCGGACGTATGCCGGGTCATATGAACGTGTTGCTGGCGGAAGCTGAGATTCCTTACGAACAAGTGCAGGAAATGGAGGAAATCAACAGCGATTTCTCGAATACCGATGTGGTTTTGGTGCTGGGTGCGAATGATGTGGTGAATCCGGCGGCCAATGTTCCTGGCAGTCCAATCTACGGCATGCCGATATTGGATGCGCACAAGGCGCGCACAGTAATGGTGGTCAAGCGTAGTATGGCTGTGGGCTATGCTGGTCTTGACAATGATTTGTTCTATATGGATAAAACCATGATGATTTTTGGCGATGCCAAGAAAGTGGTTGAGAATATGGTCAAAGCTTTGTGATGTAAAGAATTTAAGTTCTAAAAAAGCGCAACTATTAAGTTAGTTGCGCTTTTTTTATGCAACCGATTCAAGATCATTGAATGGATGCGGTTTGACAATGCCGAATCCTTGCGCATAATCAATCCCGATTTCCGTAAGCTTTGCCGTGATGTCATCTGTTTCAACCATCTCAGCAATTGTTTGGGTGTTTGCTTCAGCAGCGAGCTGCTGAATACTTTTTATTCTGGCTAAGTCATCTTCGTCGCGCAGTATATTGCAAACGATGTTGCCATCGATTTTCAGGTAATCGACTTTCATTTTATCAAGCAGATTAAACGATTCGGGAGCCTCAGTGAAACTGCACAGCGACACTAGGCATCCTAGCCCACGAATTTTATTGGTAAAGGTTATGGTATCGGCTAAATTGGCTTCAGCATCGGCGATCTCGATCTCAAAACAGAGATGGGCAGCAGGAACTCCCGTTCTTTTTAATAAATCGTGAATGAAACCAGGGAGAGCTTGATCGCTCAATGAATCTTTGGCAATGTTCAGATAAAAGACTGAATTGGCTTTGGGGTGACCGGATAACCAATGGATGATGTGATTGATTATCCAGCGATCCAGTTTCGGCATCATTTTAAATTGATCGACAAGCGGCAGAAATGAGCCTGGGGGCATGAGATTATTTTCTTCTTCGTGCATGCGAATCAGAATTTCGTAGTGCGATGAAGAAGAAACTGAGGACTTGATCGGGATAATTTTCTGACAGTATAAATTGAATTCTCCGCCTTCGATTGCCTGGGCAATACGGGTTGCTGTGACGCCTGATTTAGATGCTGGCGTGGCGGGCTGAAGGTTTGCCTCGTTTTTGTTTTCTATTACATTGGATTTCTTCGCTTCCGGTTTTGGCGCGCTAGTCACTTCGGTATTTTTTGCTGGAATGCGGCTTTTTTCTTGTGCCCGAGGCGTGTGCAGCGTATAGAAACCGATCGTCTTTCCTTTGTTATCGAGATGCGGTAAGTACTGTTCCGTAAAAATATAAGGAAAGCCTTTAGCCGACTTAAGAATACGCTCGTTATGGATGGTTTTCCCGGATAAGATTTCTTCGCTCCGATTCTGAATATCGGAGAAAAATTCTTCATTGGAAAACTCTTTTAGAAAATGACCATCGATTTGATCCGGTTTTAATCCGAACCAACGGCGGAATATCCGGTTGTGGTAGCGGCAGCGCAGATCAGTATTGAAATAAGCCAGCATGACCGGAATGTTTTCATCGATAAACTGTGATTTTATTTTGTTCTCGGAAGCGGTTTTCTCAGCCCATAATCGATGTTTGATCTCATTTCCGAGTCTTTCCTTGCTGATAGCGAGCTGATCGGAAAGATTCCGGGTATTTTTCTCTGCGCGCGTTATCTCAACGATTGTGATCAGGATGGTGAAAATCAGCGAGGCCCATAAGACTGCTTGCCAATGCGGTGGGATTTCGCTAATAAAATAAGCATCAGCTATCAAGATGGCAACAAGAGTCAATGCAATACAAATTGCTAAATAGGACTT
>JAFEEV010000007.1 GCA_018240935.1 Pseudomonadota bacterium | reverse complement strand
CTTGAATGGCTACTATTCAACTAAGGCGGCGGCATGCGCCGGCTTGTATGCGGCAGGTGGTGATACAACAGGATGGTACGACTCATCTATTGATGCGTGCTGGGGTCAGAGTGGGGGTAATCCCAAACGATTTGGGCCATGGGGAATAAGTGCGGCAAGTGTTTGCCCTGCTAACAGTAAGGACGTAGCGGGGCAGTGTACTTGTTCGGCAGGTTTTGAGGAAAAAGATGGTAAGTGTGAAAAGATCAACCCGTGCCCTTCTGGCCAGCATGAAGAGGGCGGCGCATGCGTTCCCGATAATTGCAAAGCCGATGAAGTCCGTGTAAATGGCCTGTGTGTAAAAGAACCAGAATGCCCATCAGGTCAAACTCGTGTCAATGGTGTTTGTAAGCTGAATGGTTGTCCTGTTGGTGAAAGGGAAGAGAATGTAGAAATGGGCGGGGATTCCGTGGAATATTATTGTGAAAAAAAGGGTGGGAAACAGTGTCAAAAACGTGTCTCTCCAGGTATTTCAGTATCTTGGACAGATTCCGATGGAAAGAGGCATACTGAATATACGGGTACTGCCACATATACGGGGGCTGAATGTAAATCAGGTACTGGTACGGGTACGTCTGGCATTGGGACGGGTGGTGATCACAATAATGGCACGGGCGGTACGGGTACTGGGTCTACTGGCACGGGTGGGACTGGTTCTGGTACGGGTAATACGGGTGGTACCGGTTCGGGTAATACGGGGACGGGTTCGGGTAATGTTCCTGGCCCTGGGTCTGGCGTTGGCGGTACGCCCGTAATGGTTCCGATTCAAAATGATGGCTTATGTCCTCCCGGCTCTGTGCCTCGTGGTTCGGGTTGCTGGGTTCCGGTGCCTGAGCAGCCGCCAGACAAGGATGGTGCCTGTCCTGCCGGTACGGTGAAGGTTGGCACTACCTGCGCGAGTGTCGCGCCTGGAACGGGTGGTAATGCGCCGCAATCTGGCTCGGGCGGTTCTGGCGGTGCGGGTGCCGTCAATAAGGCGAATGATCCGCGTGAGCCTGCGAGTGATGGCACCTGCGAAGCTGGAACGACCAAAATTGGCAATAAGTGCTATTTGACGACAGTTCCTGGTACTGGAAATGGCAATGGGAATGGGAATGGTGAGGGTGAAAAATCCGGTTTTGGCGGTGCCTGTGCCTCTGGTTTTACCTGTGAGGGTGACGCCGTACAGTGTGCGATAGCACGTGAGCAGCATATTCGATCATGCAAGATGTTCGATGATCCGTCGCCGGAGTCACAGCTATACGACCAATTCAAGGGCAAAACAGGTAATCAAACCGGTGATTTACCGGGAAATGATTCTATTAATCTCGCGGGTCGGATAGATACATCTGATGCGCTTGGCGGTGGCGGTGGTTGTATTCAGGATTTGAACGTGACGGTTTGGAACCAGTCAGTTACGCTGCCTTTCTCGCAAATTTGTCCATATCTGGCGCAGCTTGGAAATGTGTTGCTTGCGGTGTCTTTCCTGCTGGCGCTGCGAATTGTCACTAGGGGGTAGTTATGCCGGTATTTCTGGCCGCACTGGGGGGCGTATTAATCAATCTGGTGGGTACGCTCGCCGGTCGTGTGTTGATCGCCTTGGGTATCAGCGTTATTACCTATACGGGACTTAGCGCCAGTATTGATTGGCTTAAGGCGCAAGCGGTGGCGTCCTTTGCTGGGCTTCCCGGCGAAGTCATGGGAATGTTATCGACTATGCGAGTAGGGCAGTGCATTAGCATTGTCTCCTCTGCCATATTGGCGCGTGCCGTCATTAATGGTTTAAGCGGTGATTCGTTTAAACGCTGGGTTCTGAAATAGGCGATTTATGCTGTATTTGATTACGGGCGCAAATGGCGCAGGTAAAACCCTTAACACGCTGAAATGGGTGAGAGAACGTAGCGTTAAGGAGGGGCGCCCTGTTTGCCATAACGGGCGTTTTGAACCGGTTGAGGGTGGCGAGTTATCGAGCTGGAAAAGCATCGATATGAAAGACTGGCAGAATGAGCCTGATGGCACTATCTTTCTGGTCGATGAATGCCATAATGATTTTCCGCTGAGGGCACCAAGCAGCGCGCCGCCTGATTATGTCAAGATGCTGGCCGAACATCGTAGGCGTGGCTTTGACTTTTATTTAGTCACCCAGCATCCGCAAAACATTGATAGTTTCGTGCGGCGCTTGATCGGTTCGCCTGGATGGCATCGCCATTTGAAGCGCACATTTGGCGCGGATTTGGTAAGCTGCATCGAATGGAGTGCAGTTAATCCTAATTGTGAAAAAGACGGTAGCGGCAAAACGGGAACGGTCACCATGGTGGCGTTTCCCAAAGAGGTTTATGGTTGGTATCGTTCAGCCAGTCTGCATACCGGTAAAAAGAAAATCCCGCGTGCCGTCTGGATGCTCGGGGCTGTCGCGGTGTTGGTGCCCACGTTCGGTTATTTCGCAGTCACCGGCGTTTATGGCAATGTGACAAAGCGCGCAAAACCGGCTGAGGTCGTTCCGGCTGTTGCTACTGCGGCGAATGGCCCTACGGAACCTGTTTCGGCGGTGTCGGGTCGTTTAACGGTGGATGGTTATCTCGATCAGCGTAAACCGCGCATTACCGATTTTCCGCATACTGCTCCAGTTTATGACGATGTGACAAAGCCAGCGGTAGCGCCATATCCGGCGGCTTGTGTGCATATGGGCAAAACTTGCAAATGCTATTCGCAACAGGGCACATTGCTTATTGTTTCGGGCGAGGTTTGCATTCAGATAGTCAATAATGGTTATTTCGTTGATTGGGAAAATCCACGGCGTGAAGCCGCAAGAAACCCCCAATTGGTCGAACATCGCGTTCGTGACGTCGAAGCGCAACGGCCTCGTGTCGTGAATGAGGTTGAATCAAAGCAGCCCGTTAATCAATGGGCGTCCGCGCTAGCGTTGCGTAATTCGCAAGTGCGGTCAAATATGGATCGTTAATCGGCGTGAATGTCCTGGCCGGTGGTTTCGTCTTTAACAAGCGCCCATCGGTAGCCAGTCGGCGCGGTTGGTTTGCTCTGCGCGCGCCGTCCTTCTCCGGCTTCGCGTATGCCGTCGCGCACGCCAGCTTTAATGACGTAATACGTTGCCCAAAACAGCAGGATCAAAACGATTACGCCGACTGCGGCCTCAAAAATGAGGGCGCGCATTGCCATTTGCTCTAGTTGCTGGATGTTCATCCGTGCGAGTCTATCGCGAGATCATGCAAGGAAATCCAGCGCCAAGCATGCCGCGCGCACGGCTGCGCCCAAATCGCGCGCCAGCTTGGCAGCTTTGCGCGCCCATGCCGGCGTGACGGCCTTCACCGGGTAGGCAATCCGTCCAGCAGCCGCGAAAGTTGCCGCCCTGGCCGCGCGGATAGTGCGCAGTATCCGTGTTGTCGGCCTGGGTAGCGCCCACACAAGACGATGCCCGAACGGCAGCACCATTTGCAGGGCCATGGCTTCGGGGTGGCGGCGGTAATTTTGGGCGATCACGGCTAATCTCCTGAGTCGGACATGGATGCCACGCGTCGCGGGGTGGCCATGTTCGCGAAGAGCGCTAGACAGCAGGGACGGCTATTTGTCAAGGGGCCGCGCGCAAGCCGCATGCGGAACGGAACGAAGTGAGTACCGAACGGGTGAGCACGGCGGCGTAGCCCTTGCCCTTGATAAATAGATGGCACTGCGGTAAATGCACCGCATCGACGTCCAAGGGGCGCGACTAGCCCACGCCGAAAAATGGCCGATTGGCTGCGCTATCGCCGTTGGTCAACAGTGATTCAAGCTGGTTGATTTGCCTGCGAAGTGCAGCGTTTTCGCGCGCTAGCGCGTGTGCGTATCCGGCCTGTGCTGCACCATAGTTAGCTGCCTCGCAATCGGCGGCGGATCGCCCCCAACGCGTTTCCCAAAACAGGGCCAGCAGGACGGGCCTGGGTGCTTGATCGGCTGCAACGTATCGCGCCAGGGTGCGCGGTGCAATGTCGAGGTGTTGCGCGATCTGGTCAAGGCTGGCGGGAATGTCGGCGGTCATGAGCCGCAACGGCGGTAATCCTGCCTGTGTAGGTGAGCGGAACATCCAGGAAACTTAGCGCACAATGTCTAACGCATGTTTCCGCGTGGTTGTCAATAGGTGAACGTCCTTACCAG